>JBFFTH010000009.1:0-26712 GCA_041571855.1 Porticoccaceae bacterium | reverse complement strand
TTGCCTTCCAGCGCGTCGATCATCTGCGCATCGCGCATCGAGCCCAGTGTGGCTGCGACGATGGCCTGGGTTTCACCGCGAGTAAAGAGAGCAGAACCGTGCACCTTTTCAAGCAGGCCCACTTCAACTGCAATGCCGCGAACAGTTTTGCTGTCGCGGCCATCGATACGGGGCTCGCCGCGGATAATGCGACCGCGAACGATTTTCTTCTCCAGCTTTTTGAACGCATCGCGGACGTTTTCCTCACTGATACCGGCTTCTTCGCTGGCAAGTGTGGCTACCGCCATGGTGCGCAGTTCGTCAACAGTGGCAACGCGTTGCTGCTTGTCGGTAATGCTGTAGGCATCTTCCAGCGACTGGCCGACTTTGTCCTTCAGGGAGGCTGTCAAAGCCTCGTTTTCAGCAGCCGGCTGCCAGTCCCAGCGGGGCTTGCCCACCTCGTCTGCCAGTTCCTGGATAACCTGGACCACGGCCTGCATTTCCTGGTGGGCGTAAAGTACTGCACCCAGCATGATATCTTCAGGCAGTTCCTTGGCCTCGGACTCCACCATCAAGACGGCATCCTTAGTGCCGGCGACCACCATATCCAGTGCGGACGTTTCCAGCTCGGAATAAGTGGGGTTGAGGATGTAGCCCCGCTCCTGGTTGAAACCGACACGAGCGGCACCAACCGGGCCGTTAAATGGCACACCGGAAATGGCCAGCGCTGCAGAGGTGCCGATCATGGCAGCGATATCCGGGTCGATATCGTTCTGGGCTGACATCACCGTACAGACCACCTGCACCTCGTTCTTGAAGCCATTGGGAAACAGGGGGCGAATCGGGCGATCGATGAGGCGAGAGGTCAGCGTTTCTTTTTCGCTGGGGCGACCTTCGCGCTTGAAGAAGCCACCGGGGATTTTTCCGGCTGCGTAGGATTTCTCCTGGTAGTGAACGCCAAGCGGGAAAAAATCCATGCCCTCTTTGACATTTTTGTCGGCGACAACTGTACATAGCACCTGGGTTTGGTCGATGGTGCAGAGAACAGCACCTGTTGCCTGGCGGGCAATGCGCCCGGTTTCGAGTTTTACTGTGTGATTGCCGTATTGGAACGACTTGATAACAGGGTTCATATCAGTACCTATATTCTGAAGTCTGTTTGCGGTATCGGTACTGAGCTGCTCGGGTTATCAATAAACACATGTGCGCGTCATTTAATGCTTATTGATAACTCGATCAACCCATCCAACCGAAGCCCAAATAGACCGGGTTAAAACTACGACTCCCAATCCTTACAGAGAGGGAGCCGCGAGAACTTGCTTTGGTCCCTGTCGATTAACGACGCAGACCCAGTTTTGCAATCAGTTGTGAATAACGTTCAACATCCTTGCTCTTCAGATAATCCAGCAACTTGCGACGCTGGTTTACCATGCGGATCAGGCCACGACGAGAGTGGTGATCTTTTTTGTGCTCACCAAAGTGACCCTGCAATTTGTTGATGTTGGCCGTCAGCAGGGCAACCTGAACTTCCGGAGAACCGGTATCGCCTTCAACGCGGGCGTGTTCCTTGACCAGAGCGGCTTTTTCACTAGCTGTTAACATAACTTTTTCTCCAATATGCGGGTTAAATCCGGGGTGCCCGCGCATATTTACAGACACCCTAAAGGGCCTGACGGATCAGACCCATTTGCCCGGGTGGGCAAATTCTTTCATCTATTCTGTGTTGTCGATATCCTCTGAGGCCGAGTGCTCGAAAGCGAATTCGGTGCCAGACAGGATTCTTTGAGAAAACACAACAGGCGCTTTCACGAAACCACCAGACGCTTCGGGGCAATGCGCCCGTCATCGGTGATCTCCGCAACCCCCAAAAAGGGGCCTTCCATTTCGAAGACGCGCACTATATCGCCTTCTTCACCAAGTTCATAGACCCCCGGCCACATTACCGGCTGCCCCTGGCGGAAGTACCAGGCCACTGATTCCGGGATATCCAGCGACGGGAGATGCTGAATTCCGGCGTCAGTTGCCAGCAATAAGGCGTCCAGCGTCTCAGCCGGACCCTCGTCGCGCATGGCTTCCAGCGTATCCAGCGCAACCGACTGCTCAATGCGGAAAGGACCCGCCTCTGTGCGGCATAACTTGCTGACATAGGCCCCACAGCCCAGTTCAGCGCCGAGATCCTGGGCCAGGCTGCGCACATAGGTGCCTTTGCTGCAGCGGATCAATACGTCGGCCTCGGCCTGCGCTCCGGCTCGAAAAGCCAGCAGCTCAAATCGGTAGATAGTTACCGGCCGCGCCTCGCGCTCAACCTCCACGCCTTCACGCGCCAACTTGTAAAGCGGCTTGCCGCAGTGCTTGAGGGCCGAATACATGGGCGGTACCTGGCTGATCTCACCGCGAAAATTCGCCATCGCGGCCTCTACCTGCCGGGCCGTCAACTTGCTGGCGTCGGCCTCGCCAACTATTTCGCCGTCGGCGTCGCCACTGGCAGTGGCCATGCCGAAACGGAAGGTGCATTGATAGGCCTTGTCGGCATCCAGGAGGTATTGGGTAAATTTGGTTGCCTCGCCCAGGCAGATTGGCAAGACACCTGTGGCCAGCGGATCCAGGCTGCCGCTATGACCGGCCTTGGCGGCAAAAAACAGCCGCTTTACCCGCTGCAGGGCAGCATTCGAGCTCATTTCGAACGGCTTGTCCAACACCAGAATGCCACTGACATTCCTGCCCTTTCGACGCCGCCCCAACTTTACTCCTCGCCCTCATCTGCCTGCTGCCCGTGACGCGCCTTGTCGGTACTGACCGCGCGATCGATCAGGGCCGACAGATAACTGCCATGTGCTCCGGAGTTGTCACAGATAAACTTGAGCCGCGGAATGGTACGCATTTGCATGGTCCTGGCCAGTTGTGAGCGCAGGAAACCGGCGGCGCCATTGAGCGCACTGGTGGCGGCCGCATGCCCGGCATCGTCATCCAGGTCGACGAAACTGACATAGATCTTGGCCGATGACAGGTCCCTGCTGATATCGGCAGCGGTGATATTAACCAGCCCGACCCTGGGGTCGCGCAACTCGTTGCGAATCAGCAGGGAAAGCTCCCGCTGCAGCGCATCGGCCACGCGATCCTGGCGCTTGAATTCTCTTGGCACGAATCTCTACCTCGGAGCGCTTAAAGCTCTCTCGCCACTTCCTTCACGTCGTAGACTTCGATCTGGTCGCCGACCTTGACGTCGTTGTAATCTTTCACGCCAATGCCGCACTCCATGCCATTGCGGACCTCGTTGGCATCGTCCTTGAAGCGGCGCAGGGATTCCAGTTCGCCCTCGTAAATCACCACGTTGTCACGCAGTACGCGGATCGGCTTGTTGCGATAAACCGTACCCTCGATGACCATACAGCCTGCGATGGCGCCAAATTTCGGCGAACGGAATACATCCCGCACTTCAGCGATACCCACAATTTCTTCCCGGCGCTCAGGATCCAGCATGCCAGACAGCGCCTGCTTCACTTCATCCAGCAGGTTGTAAATCACGCTGTAGTAGCGCAGGTCAACGCTTTCAGCTTCGACCAGCTTGCGGGCGGAAGCATCGGCACGGACGTTAAAGCCCATCACCACAGCGCCAGTGGTAATCGCCAGGTTAATATCCGATTCATTAATACCGCCAACACCGGACGCGACCACATCTACCGCGACCTCGTCGGTGGCGATATCCGCAAAGGAGGAGAGGATTGCTTCCAGCGAACCCCGCACATCCGTTTTCAGCAATACCGGCAATACCTTGCGCTCGCCAGCCTCGAGAGAGGCGAACATGTTTTCCAGCTTGGCAGCCTGCTGGCGAACCGCCTTCACTTCCTTGGCTTTTTTCTGGCGCAACTCGGCCACTTCACGGGCCTTGCGCTCATCGGCAACGACCAGGAACTCTTCACCGGCCTCCGGTGGCAGATCAAGTCCCAGGATCTCGACCGGAATAGACGGACCCGCTTCATTTGCCGGTTTGCCGGCCTCATCGTACATGGCACGGATTTTACCAACGCTTTCGCCAGCCAGAATAAACTGGCCACGCTGCAGAATGCCGGCCTGAACCAGCACAGAAGCGACGGTACCGCGACCCTTCTCCAGTCGCGATTCAATCACCACACCGCGTGCGGGGACATCAACCGGTGCTTTCAGCTCAAGCAACTCCGCCTGCAGCAGGATTGCGTCGAGCAATTCATCGATACCGTCGCCCGAGATGGCGGAGACCTTGACGAACTGGGTATCGCCGCCCCACTCTTCCGGTATCACATCCTTGGCCGCCAGCTCGCTGGTGACGCGGTCAGGGTCTGCACCTTCCTTGTCCATCTTGTTGATGGCGACCACGATCGGCACACCGGCTGCGCGGGCGTGCTGGATAGCTTCCTCGGTCTGCGGCATGACACCGTCATCAGCGGCAACAACGAGAATGACGACATCCGTTGACCTGGCACCGCGTGCGCGCATGGCGGTAAAGGCGGCATGGCCCGGGGTGTCGAGAAAAGTAATCATGCCGTGGGGTGTATCCACGTGGTAGGCACCGATATGCTGGGTGATACCACCGGCCTCACCGGAGGCGACCCTCGACTCGCGAATAGAATCCAGCAGGGATGTCTTGCCGTGGTCAACGTGGCCCATCACAGTAACTACCGGCGCGCGGGGCTGCTGCTCACCATCTTCATCAATTTGCTTAAGCGCTAATGCCAGCGCCTCTTCAACCTCGTCAACCGTTATCGCAACCGGCTTGTGGCCGAGCTCCTCGACCAGCAGCACGGCGGTGTCCTGGTCGACAAGTTCGTTGACGGTGGCCATGGTGCCCATCTTCATCAACTCCTTGATAACAACACCGGCCTTGAGCGACATTTTCTGCGCCAATTCACCGACAGTAATTTGCTCGGGGATCTCAACCGTGTGCACCACCTTCTCGGTTGGCTTCTGGAAGGTGTGCCTGTTTTTGATCTTGATGGCGACAGGCTGCGCAGACTTCAGGCGAGGCTTGCGTGCATCGTCATCGGACTCTTCCTCTTCGATTACCGCCAGGTCAACTGTCGGTTTTCTCTTCGGTCCCTTGCCCGCATGCTTTTTGCCTTTCGGCTTTTCGTCATCTTCAGCCTCTTTCGGCGCTTCATGACGAAAATGCTTCCGGGCGGGCTTTTCAGAAGCTTCGGGCGCTTCTTTCTGCTGAACAGCCTCGATGGCTTTCTTTTTCGCCTCTTCCTCGGCCGCTTTTTTAGCTTCTTCGGCTTCCTGTCGCGCTTTTTCTTCTGCGGCGCGACGGTTTTCAATCGCCGCCAGTCGCTTGGCCTCGATATCATCTACCAGTCTGCTTTTCGGTGCCGGAGAAGCCTCCTCAGTGACCTTGTGTTCCTGTTCTGCTTTTGCCGCCGCTTCCATCTCCTCAGCTGAACGCTTGATATAGGTGCGTTTTTTGCGCACCTCCACATTCACTGTCTTGCGACCGGTACCCGCTTTCAGGGTGCCGGTGGTTTTACGACGCAGGGTGATTTTTTTCGGCTCGCGATCGCTGGCTCCGTGGAGACTTTTCAGATAGGCCAGCAGCGCCTGTTTCTCTTCGTCACTGACTTTTTCTTCCGCTGATCTGTGCGGGAGACCAGCCTCTTTCATCTGTATCAACAATCGTTCGGGGCTAACACGAACAACCTTGGCAAGTTCACTTACGCTGACTTCTGCCATTATTTTCCTCGGTATTCAGTTTATTCCAGGTCGCTTATTCTTCAGCAAACCACGGTGCGCGCGCCGTCATAATCAACTCGGCTGCACGCTCTTCTTCCATGCCATCAATCTCCAACAGGTCATCTACCGCCTGTTCGGCCAAATCCTCCATGGTCGTGATACCCATGGCCGCCAGCTGGTGGGCAAGCTCATCGTCCATGCCCTCCATTTCCAGCAAATCTTCCGCCGGCTCATGCCCCTCCTCGGAGGCCAGCGCCATGGTCAGCAGCGCATCTTTGGCGCGGGCACGCAACTCTTCTGCGATCTCATCATCAAAGCCCTCGATACCGGCCATCTCCTCCAGCGGCACATAGGCTACTTCTTCCACCGTGGTGAAACCTTCTTCCACCAACACGATGGCCACTTCCTCATCGACACCGAGATATTTCTCGAACGTCTCGACAATGGCGCCCGCTTCCTCTTCCTGCTTGGAATCGGCTTCCTCAACTGTCATTACATTGATTTTCCAGCCGGTCAACTCGGAGGCCAGGCGCACATTTTGCCCACCTTTGCCGATGGCCTGAGCAAGGCTGTCCTGAGCCACGGCGACGTCCATGGAGCCTGCGTCTTCATCCACGATGATCGATTCCACCTCTGCCGGGGACATGGCATTGATCACCAGTTGTGCCGGGTTGTCATCCCAGAGCACGATATCGATTCGCTCACCATCGAGCTCATTGGATACCGCCTGAACCCTCGCACCGCGCATTCCGACACAGGCACCAACCGGATCGATACGGCCGTCGTTGGTTTTAACGGCAATCTTGGCCCGCTGACCCGGGTCGCGGGCAGCACCGCGAATTTCAATTACTTGCTCTGAAATTTCCGGCACTTCCACCCGGAACAGCTCGATCAGCATCTCCTTGCTGGCGCGACTCAGGCGCAGCTGTGGGCCCCGAGCCTCGGCATCGATTTCCTGCAGTACTGCACGAACCCGGTCATTGATGCGGAAAACTTCCCGTCCAACCAGCTCTTCTCGCGGCAGAACCGCCTCGGCATTGTTGCCGAGATCAACGATAATGTGGTCGCGGGTCACTTTTTTGACAGTACCATTAACCAACTCACCGACGCGGTTGCGGTACTCATCGACGACCAGCGCTCTCTCCGCATCGCGCACCTTCTGCACAATCACCTGCTTTGCTGCCTGGGCTGCAATGCGGCCGAAGGCGATATTTTC
This sequence comes from Porticoccaceae bacterium, assembly GCA_041571855.1. GTDB lineage: Bacteria > Pseudomonadota > Gammaproteobacteria > Pseudomonadales > Porticoccaceae > JACKOF01. Next base: position 19,817 of record JBFFTH010000009.1, on the reverse strand, counting down.
TACCTGTTCCTCGTAGACATCTCCCGCCTTCAGCGCGGTATCTTTTTCATGGGCCTCTTCAAGGGTGAACTGGGTTCCCAACTCCGCCAGGGTGTCATCATCCATCACCTCCCACCAGCGAAACGTTTCGTAATCCCCGGTTTTGCGATCTATCACTACCCGGATATTGGATTCCTCGTCATAGCGCTTTTTGGTCGCCGTCGCGAGGGCCTGCTCGATAGCCTCAAAAATGACTTCCTGAGAAACGCCCTTCTCGTTGGAAACTGCTTCCGCCACCATCAAAATTTCTTTGTTCATTTTCAGCCTCTTCGCCGAACATCAAAATGTCGGGACAATCTTTGCCTTTTCGATACTGTCCACAGGAAATAGGTATTCATGCTCATCGGCCACGAGGACCACATCACTTCCTTCAACACCACTCAGGCGACCCCTGAAGTTTCGCCTCCCTTCATAGGGAAAACGCAGCTTGAGACTGACGTTTTCGCCCACATATTTTTTGTACTGCTCCAACTGGTAGAGCGGCCGGTCAAGTCCCGGCGAGGACACTTCCAGGGTATATTCGGACCTGATCGGATCCTCCACATCCAGCAAGCTGCTGATCTGGCGACTGACACGCTCACAGTCAGTAATACCAACACCGGTATCTTCCCGATCGATGTAGATTCTCAACAGTGCCTTTTTGCCCCCGGAGGAGTAATCAATACCCCACAACTGGCAGCCCAGCGCATTTATCGCCGGCTCCAGCAAATCTCTGAGCTCTTCTTGCACCGTCGCCACGGAATCACCCCAAGTGTCACAATAAAACAATGGGCCAGAAGGCCCATCCTGTGGCAGCAAAATATGCCGCCTAACAAAAAGCCCCTGAACGGGGCCTTTCGATTTGTGCCTTTGGCACTATGTTTGGTAGCGGGGGCTGGATTTGAACCAACGACCTTCGGGTTATGAGCCCGACGAGCTACCAGGCTGCTCCACCCCGCAACAAATCTTTCAACTTCCCGGTTGAGGAGGCTGGCACCCCCTTTAATCCTTCCGGCCATAACCCCGGCTGGATCGCAGTTAGCAACAAGCTTTGGCTATCTGCGTAAAGGCCGGGGATTATAGGGTCCCACCCTCTATGGGTCAAGGCCTGCATGCATGAAAATCCGCAAAGCCCTGGCGGTGTTAAAAGTCAGGGGCAAGGCGGACCCTGCTGCTAGCTCTCGCTGACTGCCACGGTTCCTTCCTCTGTGTTTTCTTGCCCCTCGTCCTCCGTATCAGATTCATCGTCTCTGGCCAGGGGTTTAACCTTTGCCAGCAGAGACATTTTATCTTTCAGGGCCTGGGTATACGTCACCAGTCCTGTCAGGGCACCTGCGTCCCTTCGACTTGGATCCGCCATCGCTCTCAGCAATTCCTTATGACCCTGGGCAAGGTGAGCCTGCATTTCCTTGCCCGCCCCCTTGATATCGAACTCTTCGCCATCCAGCAACCGGTGGATGGCTTCAAAATAAGCCATGGTTGCGGTTGCCAGGTCACGGATCAACAGCAGGATGTCCGAGTGCAATTCAATGTAATGCCTGGAAAGCACTTCTTTGGCCTTATAGATATCAACAATGGTGTCCTGAATCTTGAAGATATAGTCATAGCGGTTGATCAGGCGAATCAGGTCTTTCGAGTCTTTATTGCCATGGACCTTTACCGCCAGCAGGGAAAAGTAGTGCACGTACTCCCTGCGCAGGAACTCGGTGTACTCTATGCGTTTTGCCGCCGTTTCCGAAATCAGCTTGTAGTTGGTTTCGAGGCTGAGTGTCACCGCGTTGTAGTTTTCCTGCACAAAAGCAAACAATTGCTTGGAGTTATCCTCGATTTCATACTTCTCGACATCAAACGGTTTTTCCTCGTCGAATACAGGCAGTTCAATTCGCTCAAAATCCATTTTGCCTTCGCCGAGAACCTTATCGATGAAACGGGTGAACGGATTGATCATCAAGACAAACAGAAGGGTAGTGACAACATTAAACACCAGGTGAATATTGGCCAGCGCTATTGCCGGCTCCATGGTCACCTCACTCAGCTTGTAGCCGAATAACAACAGTAACGGCAGAAACAACAGCACGCCACCAACGTTGAACAGAAAATGACTGAAGGCCGTTTTCTTGGCTGCTATATCCATGTTCATCATCGCCAGCATAGCGGTTGCCGTGGTGCCGATATTGGCACCCATGATCAACGGCACTGCATTCTCAAGCCCCAGCAACCCCTGTTGGGTAAAGATGATCGCCAACCCGGTGGTGACCGAGCTCGACTGGATCAATGCGGTAAACAGGCAGCCGAACAGGATGCCATAGATGGGATGTTGCGGCTGGGTCAACAGCTCGATCAGGCCCTCGTTGTCGCGCAACGGGCTCAGGGAGTCAGAGATCAGGTTGAGGCTGAAAAAAACAAAGCCGAAATAGAAGATTGCCTTGGAAAAAATCGAGTAACGGGTTTTTATCAGGGAGAGCAGGAATCCAGCCAGGATAATCAGCGGTGCAAACTTGGTCAGCTTGAAGGCAATCAGCTGCGCGGTAATCGTGGTACCCACGTTGGAGCCAAAGATAATACCGACACTGTTTTTAAACGACAGCACACCGGCGTTCACCAGACTGATGGTAATCACAGAGGTCGCTGAACTGGACTGGATGACCGCTGTAACGGCGGCGCCAATCAGCACACCGATAATGGGTATGGTAGTCGCCTTTGCGAGCGACTTTCGAAATCGCTCACCGGTAATTTTTTCTACTTCTTTGGAAAACCCCTCCAACCCAAAAAGGAACAATACGATGGCTGTCAAACCGGCCAAAGCGATAGAAAATCCTTCCATTCCCCTTCCCCCCTATGCGTACAGGCCGATTAAGGATAGCTTAAAACCCCGGGCACCGGTCAGTAAGTATCGACCATGTCTGACCTACATCAAGCCCGCATCCCTCTTTCAATAGGGGCGCAGATGCAACACACGCTACAAAACCTGCCCTTGGCAGGCTAGACTGTCAGCCTGAGGGGCAGGCGGCCGCCCTGGCTCCAGCCCATTTTTTCCGGCACTTATCGTGCGATTGCGGCACCTAAAAAGACTAACAACTGACCCCGGGAGTGCTGCTGAATGAACCCTGAATCCCCTTCCAGAAAACGTGCGATTATCTTCTCTGGCGGCGGCGCACGCGGCGCGTACGAGGTGGGGGTCTGGCGCTTCCTGGAGGAAATCGGCTGGAAGGCGGATCTCGCCACCGGCACCTCAGTCGGCTCCATTAACGCCGCGCTGGTCAGCATGGGCTGGACAGCAGCGGATATTGAAAATTACTGGTTATCGCTGCGAAGAAGAAAGGTTTATCACTATCCGATCTGGAAGAGCATCAAGTCATCTTTCAGCTCTTTGACAGGTGGTTCACGCAGACCACCCTCAATCTTCGACAGCAAACCCCTTCACAACCAGTTGCTCAAGATTATCGACCTGGAGCGACTTCACAACGAGGAAACGGAGCTGGTCATTACCGCAACCGACGTCGAGCGCGCGCAAGTCCATTACTTTGTCGGCGAGGAAATTACCGTGAAGCATATCCTCGCCTCCTGTTCCATACCCGTTTTTTTCCCCTGGCAGGAAATTGACGGCAAAACATACTGGGACGGCGGCATCATGGCCAACACACCAATCCTGCCTGCCATCCAGCGGAACGCCAAAGAAATTATAATCGTACTGCTGTCACCGCTGTTTGAAGATAAAGTGCCGCTGCCTCGCAACCACAAAGAAGCCGCGGCATGGACGATGGACCTGTCGGCCATCGGCTCGTTAAATGCTCTGGGTCGCTACTTTGCCCATCAATTTAATCTTGATCTTGATGAAACCCTGCGTTCCATCAGTGAAAACAACTTCGTCCAGATAAATGATGTTCGGGTCGGCATTGTCGCACCGGAGTCTGCCTATTCTCTGTCATCAATACTTGATTTCAAGCGTAAAAAAATGAAGGCGAGCATCGAGCGCGGCTATGACGATGCAAGAGCACAGCTGAAGGGCTTTTTGACGCACACGAAAACTCCGGTACGCGAAGTGCCGTGACCTCAGGCCTGTGCCATTTTACGGCGCAAAAAGGCGATCTGGGTCGCCAGTGGCAGATCCTTGGGGCAGACATCTTCACAGCCCAGTAGCGTAAGGCAACCAAACACGCCCGATTCATCGCCAATCAGTTCATAGTAGTCAGCATCCTCACGGGCATCTCTGGGGTCGAGGCGAAAGCGGGCTATTTTGTTCAGCCCCACGCCGCCCAGGAATGCATCGCGCATTTGTGCAGTTCCACAACCGGCAATACAGCAGCCACATTCAATACAGCGATCGAGCTCGTAGATATCATAAGCCAGGCTCTGCTCCATCTTTTCTTCCATGGCGCACAGATCGACTTCTTCAGTCCGCTCATGAACCCAGGTTTCAAGCCTTTCACTGATTGCCCGCATCCATTTGCCGGTATTCACCGAGAGATCGCCGATCAGTTCAAACACGGGCAGCGGCGCAAGATAGATATCTACGGGCAGGTCTTTGGTTAATGTCCGGCAGGCGAGTCCCGGTCTGCCATTGATAATCATTGCACAGCTGCCGCAGATTCCCGCCCGGCAGACAAAATCAAACTGCAGCGAGCTGTCGATGTTTTCACGAATCTCGGTCAGCGCAATAAACAGCGTCATGCTGTCAGCTTCCTGGAGTTCATAGGTCTGCTGGCGGGGGACGCTGTCCGGGTCCTGGGGGTTGTGTCGAAAAATATGCAATCGCAGCGTGCGCTCCTGTTTTACCGCTATCTTGTTCATCAGCCTTGCTCCCCCCCGGCAGTTTCACCCTTTTCGTTTTCGCCCAGCCTGGCGTTCCTGCCACGATAGCGTTCCGGCAACCTGTCTTGATAGGGCATCAACCGGTTTTGCAACTCAAACCGGCTCGCCCCCGGCATTTGTTGTTTCAGCTCCTCGATTTGCTGCTCCCGGCGCGCAGTATCGGGGTGGTTGATGTAGTCTTTCGCGCCGTAACCACGCCAGCCCGGTGGCAGTTCCATTTTCATTATCGACAGTTCGTCGTAGTACAGCTCAGGCATGGTGGCACCTTCATCCGGCCATCTTGCCAGGGTACGTTTCAGCCACTCGGCATCGTTGCGCTGCGGGTAATCCTCGCGGAAGTGCGCGCCCCGGCTCTCGGTGCGCTGCAATGCCCCCTGCGCGACGCAGAGCGATAATTTCAGCATCCGCTCAACCCGGTAGGCGGCAACCAGTTCCGGATTGACCCCACGTACCTGATTGCTGACACTGATATCCCTGCTGCGCTGCATCAGGCCCTGCAACTGTTCAACCGCGCGTTGCAAGCGGTCCTGGCTGCGGAAAATACCAACCAGGTCCGTCATCGTGTTCTGCATCTCCCGCATCAGGACGAAGGGGTTTTCGCTGCCGCCGGTGCAAAGGCCCTGCAGATGGGCGCTCTCCCGCTGCCAGAAATCCTTGACCAGAGCGGTGGAAAGCTTGAGTTCACTCTCTGCAGAATCACAGAAGTCGGCGATAAACTCACCAACAATCATCCCCGCAACCACGGTTTCCGCCACTGAATTACCCCCAAGCCGGTTAAAACCGTGCATATCCCAGCAGGCGGCTTCCCCGGCCGCAAACAGCCCCTTAAGCTGCGGACTTTCGCCACGGTAGTCAGTGCGCACACCGCCCATGGAGTAGTGCTGTGCCGGGCGCACCGGGATCAGTTCAGTGACCGGATCAATGCCGAGGAAATACTCACAGATTTCCCGCACCTCCCGCAACTTGGTGTCGATATGTTTTTGGCCCAGCAAGCGGATATCGAGCCACAGGTGCTCGCCAAAACGCGACTTGACGCCGTAACCGGCAGCAATATGTTCCTCCATCCGCCGTGACACCACATCCCGCGAGGCCAGCTCTTTCTTTTCCGGCTCGTAGTCCGGCATAAAACGCTTTTCATTGCAGTCGAGCAGCAATCCGCCGTCGCCCCGACACCCCTCCGTGACCAGGATGCCCGCCGGGAAAATCCCGGTCGGGTGAAACTGCACCGCTTCCATATTGCTCAGGGTCGCCACGCCCGTTTCCAGGGCGATGCCTGCACCCATGCCCTCATTGATCACCGCGTTGGTGGACACCCGGTAAATGCGACCAAAACCACCGGTGGCAATACAGGTGGCCTTGGCGACGTAGGCCAGCAGTTCTCCCGTTATCAGGTTGCGTACAATTGCGCCGTAGCAACGCTCGCCATCATGAATCAGCGCCAGCGCTTCCATGCGTTCGTGAACAGGAATGTTTTCGGCAATGGCCCTGTCATTGACGGTATAAAGCATCGAGTGGCCGGTGCCGTCCGAGACGTAACAGGTACGCCAGTGTTTGGTGCCCCCAAACAGGCGCCCGGTGATCAGACCGTGGGCGTCATCCCGCTCGCTAATGGTGACCTTTTCACCGTTGATGATCACGTCCCGGTCGCCCCGCTCCACCCGGTTCCAGGGCACACCCCAGGCCGCCAGCTCCCGGATCGCCTTGGGCGCGGTGTTGACAAACATGCGCACCACTTCCTGGTCAGCACCCCAGTCGCTGCCGCGCACAGTGTCGGCGAAATGCACATCTTCATTGTCGCCCATGCCCATAATGCAGTTGGCCAGGCTGGCCTGCATGCCGCCCTGCGCCGCCGCCGAGTGGGAGCGCTTGGCCGGCACCAGGCTGAGAACAATGGCGTCGTGACCGCGCCGCCTGGCGGCAATTGCTGCACGCAGACCAGCGAGACCGCCACCGATCACCAGGACATCGGTATAGATAATCTGCATCTCAGTGCTCCTCTGCGCTGCTGTGGGCCGGCTGGTAGCGCTCGCCGACACGATCGGCGTGCTCCATACCCAACTTCATGTAGGCGCCTAGCGAGGTAAGACCGAGCAAAATAAAAAAAGTGATCACCGCCCAGAGGATGCGGCGCAACCTCCTGCGCGTCGCCTCAAAGGTCTCCGCCTTGAACCAGCCCCACTTCAGTGCCAACCGGTAGACACCGATAGTGCCGTGCAGCTCGACACTGAACATCAGCACAAGGTACAGAGGCCAGACATTGTGGCTCCAGACCAGGTCTGCAGAGGCATAGGGGCCTATCTCGGTGGGATTGCTAAACACCTGGTAAATATGTGCCGAGGCAAGAAACATCAGCACAAAGCCGGTAGCCACCTGAATTAACCAGAGTACGGTGTCGGGGTGGCGCATGCGCCGGGTGTGTTCGACCATTGTCCAGTACTGGACATAGCTCGAGGGAATCTTGCGCAGTGCGATAACAGCATGGAGGGCCATCAGCAGGAATATGACCAGCGCCACGACACTGACCAGCCAGTAATGGGGTTCACCGAAGAAGTAAACACCCTCGAAAAAACGCGCTACCGCATACATGGCGTCATTACTGATCAGGATGCTGGAGACCAGCAGCATATGGACCCACATAAACAGCATCAGTGCCAGCCCGCTCACCCCCTGCAATACATCCAGCCTTGCTGGCCAGCGCGAAGCCCGTGACTTGCTTGATTTCACCTCGACCGAAACACCCACAGCACTCCCCCCAGCCTGCCTCTGTTTGTTTTCATGTTGCCGACTCCGGCAGGTAAGTCGCAATCGCAATAGACACAATATATATCAGGATATGGCGCACTAAAAGCCGCTGCGCCGTGTCCTCCAGGCGCCCGTTAAACGCAATCACTGCAAATGCTTCAGTACCTGCTGTCGGGCGGCGACCCGGTCAATTTTTCCAGTGGCGGTCTCATGCAGTTCCGCCAGATACACGATCTGCCTGGGCAGGTGGTAACGTCCGAGATCAAGCTTCAGCTTCGACTTCAGTTGTCGCTCCTGTCCACTGTCCAGTTGACGCCCCACCAGGCCCAGCACCACCGCTTCACCCAGACGCTGGTCGGGAACACCACAGGCAAAAACTTCCGTCGCGGAGAACGGCTGGGCCATTTCCGACAAAGCCTGCAGCGCGGCCTGCTCAACCTGCTCCGGGCAGACTTTGACGCCACCGGAGTTGATCACATTGTCTATCCGTCCACGCCACAAAAAGGCTGTCTCCGAGCGCAATGAAACCAGGTCGTTGGTGACCACGATGCTGTTGCTAAAGGGCGATTTCACCGTCAGGCATCCGCGCTTATCCCGGCCAACGGTCACCCCCGGCAAGGTTTTGTAGCAATCCTCGCGGCGGTCGCCAGACAGGCGCCGCAGGGCGAAGTGACTCACCGTTTCAGTCATGCCGAAGGTTTGATAGACCGCTGCTGCCACCGGCTCTAGCTGCGCCAGCAATACCCCGGAAACAGGCGCACCACCGACCAGCACTGCCTTGCATCGATTCAGCAGTGCCAGATAATCCTGGCCACTTTCGAGGATGTTCTGCAACTGCATTGGCACAAGGGCGACAAAGTCACAGGAGCGATCCTTTGCTGCCGGCAACGCCTCAAAGGGGTTGGAACTCGGCTCTGCCAGCACCATCGGCAGGCCCAGCACCATACCTCTGACCAGCATCATCAAACCGGCTATATGCTTCACCGGCAGACAGACAAGCGCCCTGTCACCCGCTACCAGCCCCAGCGCCTGGCCGGTCATCCTGGCGCTGGCAATCATCGAACCGCGTGAGACAGCGATTTGTTTTGGTGTACCGGTGGAACCGGAGGTGGCGACAGGAAAATGTTGCTGCCCCCCGAGCCAGCGGCGACAGAAATCCAGCGCCTGCATCTCATTGTCTGAGTAGCCGCTGTTATCGAAGCTAGCGGACAGTATCTGCTCCGCAGTGAAGAGCCGATCGCGAATCGCCAAGCCCGGAAACGTCATCACGGCTACTCAGTGAGCATCAGCTGTGAGACATCCTCGGCAGCTGGCAAGTGCCTGCCTGCGACAAAGCGCAGGGTTCCAGAGTTGAGCTGCACCGGGGCAGAAAAATTGCGCTCGAAAAGCCTGCCGGTACCCAGCCCCTGGGGCATATCAGAGCTCCAGCGACCGACCCACTGGGCAATCGCGTTAAGACCAATGCCTGACTCCAGCGCCGATGTCGCCCAGTAGCCAATACCGAACTGTTGCGCGGCGGATATCCATCCGCTCGCGGCCTTCAGTCCGCCCAGCAAGCTCGGCTTGAGAATAATATAACGGGGTCGAATGCAATCCAGCATCTCCCGACCACGACCGGGATCAAGACCGATCAATTCTTCGTCGAGCGCAATGGGAATGGGGCTGTTGGCACAGATTTCAGCCATCGCGGCCCAGTCACCGGGTCTGATCGGCTGCTCCAGGGAGTGGATCCCGTAGCGTGCCAGCCGCTCCAGCTTTGCCAGGGCATCCCGCTGCTGAAAAGCGCCATTTGCATCCAGCCGCAGCTCAACCTGATCGGGCGGGAAATGGGCACGGATTTTTTGCAGCAGGGCGCACTCGGCGCCAAAATCCAGTGCACCAATCTTGATTTTGATGCAGTTGAAGCCTTGCGCCACCTTGGCCCTAACCTGCCGGAACATATCCTCAGGATCGGCCATGACCACCAGGCCATTGGTAGCAATCGACCGCTCACCGCGGGTGAACGGTGTATCGTAGAGAATATCGCTGCCGCCCCGACTGATTTGTAGCGACGCCGTTTCGACCCCGAAACGTATTGACGGCCAGCGCGCAAGCTCCAGGTCATCACAATGAACCCCGCTGCTGATCTGCTGACAGATTTCAGCGAGCTTGTCGCTAAAATCGGGCCTGGCGTCAATACTCAGGCCGGCAAGCGGTGCGCACTCCCCCAACCCGGTGACACCACTCTGCGGATCCCTGAGCAGCAGGATGGAGGTCTCTCTCTTGTCCATAACGCCCCGCGAAGTACCCATGGGACGCAAAAAGCGCAGGCTAAATTTTCGGAAACCGGCCTGCATTGCCTCTACAAGACCTGCCCGAGACCAAACACGATATTAAACAGCAGCGCGAATATCGCCATTTGCCTGAGGCTCGGATCCAGCTCGCCCTGACGGGCACGACGGGAGACCCCGCGGCCATTGATCAACAGCAACGGCAGCGCCAGCAGAAACAGCCACTGGCGGGGACTCTGGTAACTGGCCAGCACATAAAACAGTGCGCAGAAAAATCCCGCCCCCAGTAGCGACCAGTGATAGATGATGGCCCGTTCACGACCGAGGCGCACCGGAATGGTGATCTTGCCGGCCGACCTGTCCGATTCGATATCCCGTATATTGTTGATATTGAGCACTGCCACGGAGAGAAAGCCACAACTTGCCGCTGGCAGCAACAGCACTGGATTAAAGCTGTGGGCCTGCAGGAAGTAGCTGCCGAGCACACCCACCAGACCAAAAAAAACAAACACAAAGAGATCACCCAGACCGACGTAACCATAGGGTCTTGGCCCCGCGGTATAGGTAATGGCAGCGACAATGGCCAAAATTCCGAGCAACAAAAACAGCAGGCTGTCATTGCGTATCAACAGGCAGCCGGCGGCAAAGCTCAGGACCGCAAACAGCCAGATGGCCTGTTTCATTTTATCGGCCGGAATGTCGCCACTCTGGGTTGCTCGCCTGGGACCACGGCGCTGCTCATTGTCAGCGCCGTGGATTGCATCGCCGTAATCGTTGGCCAGGTTGGAAAGGATCTGCAACAGTATCGCCGTAACCAGGCAGAGCACCGCGATGACAATATCAAGCTTGCCCTCAGCTGCCGCCAGCAGGCTGCCGAGAATAATGCTGGCCGAGGCCAGCGGCAGCGTGCGCAAGCGCAGCGCGGATATCCAGACTTTCAGCTTGTACTGCACCGGCCAGATGCCCGGGATCAGGGGTAGCGCGGAAATTTTGAAAAATCCGGCTCCCGTTTTTCCACATAGGCACGACGACCCTCGTTGGCCTCCTCGGTGAGGTAGTAGAGCAGCGTCGAGTTGCCAGCCAGCTCCTGAATGCCGGCCTGGCCGTCAAGCTCGGCATTGAAAGCCGATTTGAGCAGGCGCAGTGACATCGGACTTTTCTTCAACATTTTTCGGCACCACTCAACGGTGACCGTCTCCAGCTGATCCAGCGGCACAACCTTGTTCACCAGCCCCATTTGCAGGGCATCATCAGCATCGTACTGGTCGCACAGGTACCAGATTTCCCGGGCCTTTTTCTGGCCGACACAACGCGCCAGATAGGACGCCCCGAAGCCACCGTCAAAGCTGCCCACGTTCGGGCCGGTCTGGCCGAAGCGGGCATTTTCTGCGGCGATAGACAGGTCGCAGACAACATGCAACACATGGCCGCCGCCGATCGCCCAGCCTGCCACCATGGCGACAACCGGCTTCGGCATTGAGCGAATCTGCTTCTGCACATCGAGAATGTTGAGCCGTGGTACGCCGTCGGCACCAACGTAGCCGCCGACATCGCGGATGCGCTGATCGCCGCCACTGCAGAATGCCCTGCCACCCTCGCCGCTCAGAATCACCACACCCACCTCGGGATTCTGCCGCGCAAGCTCAAATGCCTCACTCAACTCGAACACGGTTTTGGGTCGAAAGGCGTTATGCACTTCCGGCCGGTTGATACTGATTTTGGCAATACCTTCGTGGAATTGAAAAAGAATATCCTCGAACTTTTTCAGTGTCTGCCACTGTATGCCGGATTGGCTCATCTGATCTCCCCTAAACTGTGTTTGAATGATAAAAAGGCCTGCGCACTGGCGTCCGCATCGAAAATGATTTCCAGGACCGAGGGTTTGCCGGATGCCTGGAAAAATCCTGGCAACAGGGCCGACAGCTCCTCCGCCGACTGGCAGCAATGGTAATCGAGATTGTGCTCCTGTGCAGTAGCCCTGGCATTGCGCTGGTGAGTGGTGGCGAAAAAAGCTTCCCGCTCTGATTCGGGCAGACTCCTGGCGCCATCCAGGAGACGAAAAATACCGCCGCCGGCATTATTGAAGACAATGATTTTCAGGTTTGAGGGCAGCTGAGCCTGCCAGAGGCCATTGCGGTCATAAAAAAATGCCAGATCACCCGTCACCAGCGTGGTGCATTGCTCTGTCACGGTCGCCGCGCCAATGGCTGTGCTGAGAGTGCCATCTATACCGCTGACTCCCCGGTTCGAGTTCACCCGGATTTCTCTGTCCGGCGCAATCCCCAGATAGTTTGCCCAGCGCACCACGGAACTGTTGCCGAGTTGCAATCCACTTCTGACCGGGAGTGCATCGAGGATCAGCCGCAGCGCGGCCAGCTCACTGGCAGGACAGCTGTCGGCATGCCTGCGGGCAATTGCAGTGGCATCGAGCTCCCGCGCCAGCCATTGCTGGCGGTAGGCTTTTGCCGCTTCCCTGTCCCAGTCAGCAGACTGCCGCAGACGCTGAACCAGTTCGGCAAAAAAACTGCCGGCGCAAAGCGGGATAACATCGGTCAGGGACTGAAAGGTATCGATAAAACCGCAATCCGCATCCAGCTGCCAGTGCCGGGGCGGCTTAAACCTGCGCAGAAACACCTTCAGGCTTTTGGATACCACCGCCCCACCCAGGCTGATGAGCAAATCCGGCGCCAGCGCCTGCCGCAACTGGCTGTCATCACTGCTGAGGATCATGTCGAAATGCTGAATGCCCCCGGCAGATTGCAAATTGGCGGTGACATCTGCCAGCAGTACGCCGCCACAGTCCCGCTGCAATGCGGTCAGATTTTGCGCCAGCTCAACATCGGGGTTTTGCAGGCCAGCCACGATCATCGGCCTTTCCGACTGCTGCCAGATGGACACCAACTCCTCCCACAGCGACTCCGGCAAGGTGGTCCGGGTTTCCATCACCGATATGGTTTTTACATCTTTCTCGAAGTGAAAACCTGAGTCCGGGTAAAGTGGCTCGCGCAATGGCACATTGATATGTACCGGCCCGGCGCAGGGATAACCGGTCGCAGCGATGGCATCGGACACCAGCCTCTGCGCATGCCAGCGGGTATCGGGATGCCCGTCGTCCATGGGCATAGAGAATGAGCGCCGGCAGAAGTTACGAAAAACTTCATACTGATTCAGAGTCTGGCCATCATTCTGCCCTACCCACTCGGGTGGCCGGTCAGCGGTAATGACAAGCAGGGGGACTCGCTGATAGTAGGCCTCTGCAATTGCCGGGGCATAATTCAACGCCGCCGTCCCCGAGGTACAGACCAGGATCACCGGACGCTTCAGCTGCTGAGCCATGCCGAGGGCAACGAAAGCTGCCGAGCGCTCATCGACAACCGCCCGGCACTGAATCGCCGGATGTCGCAAAAAAGCCAGCGTCAGGGGCACAGAGCGGGAACCGGGCGAAATTATCGCCTCGGTCAGGTTTTGCCGGGCACAAATCTCGGCAATGTTGGCAATGTTCTGCTTTACGGCGCTCATCGGGATTATTTCGGTCTGGGTTTAGGGCTCTTGTTCAGGCAATCTTCTGTGAACCCTTGCGGTTTCTGGCCAGAAACCGCAGCAAGGTATGCAGCTTTAAGTCGGTCTCGGCCCACTCCCGCTCTGCCGTGGAATCGGCTGTAATGCCGGCGCCAGCGTACAACAAAGCGGACTTTTCCAGCAACTGCAAACAACGCAGGTTAACAAACAGGGACGCCCTGCCAGACAGATTCACCGGTCCGAGATAGCCGCTGTAGAATTCCCGACAATGCCGTTCATGGCTTTGAACAAAACGTTGCGCAACAGCTTTTGGCGCACCGCAGACAGCCGGTGTGGGGTGCAAAGACGCCAGCAGTTTATTGCCCGCCTCTACTGTGATCTCCTCCCGTGACAAACTATAGCTGGTCTGCAGGTGAAGAATATCTCCGAAGCGAACCGTTTCTGCACCGCTAACCCGGTAGTTATCCAGGCCCAGCTCCGCCAGGCAGTCATGCACGTAATCGCTGACCAGCGACTGCTCCAGACGCTCCTTTTCACCCCAGTTGAGCTCACTTATGGAGCCACCCTGTTCTCTGCGACAGGTAGCGGCAAGAGCAACGGTTCTCAACGAGGTGTCATCCAGGCCGAGCAGCAACTCGGGTGTTGCACCCAGCCAGGTGCCAACACCCGGGATTGCCACCAGCGAGACAAAGGCATTGGGGTAAGCCAATGCCAGGCGATGAAACAGGGTACAGGGATTGAAGTCCTCATCGAGCGGGACTTCCTGCAGGCGTGACAGCACCACTTTCTCCATTCGCCCGGCGGCAATATCGGTCTTCGCCCGGTCGACTGCGTTACAGAATTCCTCCCGGGTTGTGCTGTGATGCTTCTTGTTAGCCGGTTGTTTGTTAAACCAGACCCGCTCCCGCTCCCCCAGCGCCACCATCCGCGACAGGGTTTGTTCAAAACGAGTGCCACCGGCCGACAACTGCCTGCTGGCCGGGAGGTTGCAGTTCAGGCATTGTCCGTCGAAATAGAAATCGGCCGGTATCTGCAAGGCAGGTGCTGTGGCAAAGGGTGCCATTACAAAGCCGGCGGATTGATCGTTGAGGTCCCGACTCCAGTATCCGGGACTGGCTTCAACACCGACCACCGCCTGATCGCTGTGCGATCCGGGGTTGCGCCAGATGGCTACCGGAGAATTGCTCAGCACAGCCGATTGAAAAACCAGTTCTGACATCTGAGTCTGATTCAGGTTGTAGGATAAGCTGGAGTTCTTTCCCTGCCTATGCATGGTTTTTCTCTTACTGCTGACTTATTCATGGCCGGTGAGTGTGGATGATTCTACCCAAAGCCCCCCGCCAACAAAACCCGTGATACTCATCCGTTCTGGTAGATAACACCCCTGCGAATCAGCCACTTTTCGATCTCCACCACAAACAGCACAAGTGACGACAACGCCAGGCAGATAGCGAGATCTGCCAATGGCAGTGGCTGGGTGTGAAAGATCGGGTTCAGGAACGGCAGGTAAATAACTGCCAGCTGTAACACCAGCGTCACCACTACCGCCCCCAGCATGGGCAAATTGCTGAAAATCCCGATGCTGAAGATCGACTCCCTCTCACTGCGAACCGACATCGAGTGGAACAACTGGGAAACCGTCAGCACGGTAAAAGTGATCGTCTGCCAGTAAGCCAGATCACTGGCAATTGCCCAGGCCTGGGAGGCAATGGAGATGCCGCCGACAAACAAGCCCACCCAGATAATGTGCTGCCACATACCATTTGCAAAAATACTTTCCCTCGGCGGACGCGGCGGACGCCGCATAATTTCGCGCTCAGCCGGCTCCGCGGTAAACGCCAGCCCTGGCAGACCATCGGTCACCAGGTTGATCCAGAGAATGTGTATCGGCAACAGGGGAATCGGCAAACCGAGAAACGGTGCCAGGAACAGCGTCCAGATCTCGCCGGAGTTCGAACTCATGGTATCTTTTATAAATTTGCGGATATTGTCGAACACCCTGCGTCCTGCCCGCACCGCTGCGACAATGGTGGCAAAGTTGTCATCCAGCAACACCATATCCGACGCCTCGCGCGCCACGTCGGTGCCTTTTTTGCCCATCGCTACGCCGATATTGGCTCTCTTCAGGGCGGGAGCATCGTTGACCCCGTCGCCGGTCATGGCGACAAATTCACCATTGGCCTGCAGCGCCCTGACGATGCGCAGTTTCTGCTCCGGGCTCACCCTGGCATAAACGCGAACCCTCTCCACCTGTGCGGCAAATTGCTCGTCGGAAAGCTTGCCGAGTTCTTCCCCTGTTAAAACCTCACCGCCGTCATGGATGCCCAGTCGCCGGGCAATCGCCATGGCTGTGCCGGGATGATCACCGGTAATCATCACCGGGGTAATGCCTGCGCTCAGGCAGTCCTCTACGGATTGCTTCGCCTCCGGCCGCGGCGGATCTATCAGCGCTACCAGCCCGATCAGGGTCAAGTCCCGCTCAACCGATTCCGCTGTGGCCGGCTCCGGCACTGCCTCAAGCTCACGCTGCGCGAAAGCCAGCACCCGATAACCGTCCCGGGCCAGCAGTTCAACCTCGCTCATCAGGCCTTGGGCATCCAGTTCCAGTTCTCCTGCAGCCGTCATCTGCCGGCTGCAACAGTCGAGTACAGCTTCCGGAGCGCCCTTTACCAGGGCGATAATTTGCTCGCCACTGCGATGCAGGGTAGTCATCCGCTTGCGGTCACTGTCGAAGGCGATTGACGACAGTCGCGGCTTCTGGCGTTCGTGTTCCTGCTTGTTGAAGCCCGCCTGTTCCGCGGCAAGATACAGGGCGAGCTCTGTGGGGTCACCGGCCGCGACCCCATCCCTATCCACAACATCATTGTTCAGGGCCAGCGCCTCGCCGAGGCTTTTCCAGACAGCTTTCCCCCCTCCCTGCCAGCAATCAAACCGTTCACCTGCAACATAAAATGCCTCGGCGGTCATGCGATTTAGGGTCAGCGTGCCCGTCTTGTCGGAACAGATATAGGTCACGGATCCCAGCGTTTCAACTGCGGGCAGGTTCCTCACCAGGGCATTGCTTTTCACCAGCTTGTGGGCACCCATGGCCAGGGAAATGGTGATCACGGCGGGCAGTGCCTCGGGGATTGCCGCCACCGCCAGGCTCACGGCTGTGAGGAACATCAACAGGGGCTGCTGACCCTGGAGCAAACCGGCAACAAACACCACCGTACAGATTGCCAGCACCGACAGTGCCAGGTAGCGGCCAAAACGGGCCAGCCGCTCCTGTAGCGGAGTTCTGACCACCTGCTCTTCACGCAACAGTTGCGCGATTTTCCCGATCTCGGTTTCAAGGCCGGTGGCAACGACAACCCCGCGCCCAACACCACGAGTGACCAGGGTGCTTTTGAACACCAGGTTGAACCGGTCGCCTACCGGCAACTCATCCTTTTCGATCGACTCGGTATTTTTGGCCACCGGGTTTGACTCCCCGGTCAACGCGGACTCATCGACCTCCAGCTCTTCAAGGGTAATCAGTCGCATGTCCGCCGGCACGATATTGCCGGCCTCAAGCAGCACCACATCACCGGTCACGAGCTGCATTGCGGGAAGGGTAATGATCTGTCCGTCGCGAATGACTTGCGCCTCCGGCGCTGCCATTTTGCGCAGGGCCGCCACGGCCTTCTCGGCCCTGTACTCCTGCACGGTGCCGATGATGGCATTGAGAAAAACAATCACCAGAATGGCGATCGTATCCGCCAACTCACCGACAAAACCCGAAATCACCGCCGCCGCCAGCAAGACGATGATCATAAAATCGCCAAACTGTGCCAGCAGCATGGCCAGCGGGGAGCGACGCCCCCTGGTGGGCAGGACATTAGGGCCGCCTTCAGCCAGCCGCCTGGTGGCTTGCGCCTTGCTCAGGCCCGACTCCGAGGAATCCAGACGCTGGAAGATATCGGCCAGTTCAGCGTTATGCCACACGATGGACTCCCGCTAGATTGCCGTTGTCAGATAAATCAACCCGGCAGTGAACAGCGCGATAAAGAGCGTGCGTATGCCGCTCCGCCACCAGGATACTGATGCTATCTGCCCCAAAAAAACACCCAGTAAAAAAACCAGCAACAGTGCCACCGCGATAGACAAGTGCAACGCTGATACGGCTAATTCGACACCGGCATCTGCCAGGATCATGGGTGAAATAATCAACAGGGAAATCAGCAGTGGCGCCAGGCCGTTGACCAGTGCAATAAACCAGGGTACCCATCGAACGGCCTCGTTATGAGCGCTGTCTTCAAGATCATCCAGCATGGCCGCCTGCAGTTTGTCCAGCTCCCGTTGCCGCTCCGCAGATTCGCTGATGTAGGCACTGCTCAAGCCACTCATGCCCAGCGCGATGGCGGCGCCGAGGCAGGCATTGATCACCACGGAGAGTGCCGGGACATTGACGATAAAGCCCATTATCAGTCCCAACATGGTCAATGCACCGTCAAAGCCATTGACCACCAGGTAACGCCGCACAATATGATGACTGCGAGTGATACTCAGCAACAACTGGATCCGGCGCTGAAGTAGCATCGATTTCAACCGGCGCTGCTATCGGCTCTATTTTGCACAATGACCTGGTCTATGCTGTGAACAGAACCCCCCAGGCTGGCAATCACTTCACGCAACTCGTCGAGCACGACGGAATCGCCGTCAACCTCAACCTCCAGTGACTCGGTATGCTCATCCACGCCAATCACCTTCACGCGAACCAGGAACTCACCGGCCTCGGCGATCGCTTTTGCAAAATCCAGGACATTGGGCTGGTGGGGCTTCAGCACATCCAGAACAATCTTCTTTACAGTGACCATCAAAACCACCCCTGCTAAATGACATAGCTAATAATTATAAAGTGGTAACAATTATAAAGTCTCGGCAAGCCGTGACCTATGCGATTGATCTAATGTTATCGCTGACCCGAAAAAAAACCGGCGCAACCCCAGTAAAGAGCCATCATTGGACCGGGTTTAACGAAATTTTTGCAGCCGATGCCCTTAAAAATCAGCTCAACATGGCACTGGCGGGAATATTCATCAAACGCAAAACCAATCCCGACTCTCCATGGATCGGTGCCGCCGGCTTCGACCTCTAGTGCAGCGAACCGCTATATTTGGATCAAAGCCGCGAGCTTCTGTGGAAGGAAATGCAATAGAAAAACCTGTTATGCTCACCGTGAACAATTCCTGTTGCACTGTTGAGGCTTAGAGATGATCGGAAAAATGGTCGCAAGGACAATTGAGGTGTCGACCCTTCCCGCCCGCGCCGTGGTGTCGGGCTCGCTCAGGGCGTTGGATGCCGCCAACATGATACCCGGCGGGCTGGAACAATTTCAGCAAGATATGCTGGCCTTGCTGGAAGAATTTGACAACCACTACACCCAGCAGGTTGAGAATATGACGGAAAAGGAGCGAGAGCAGGCCACGCTGGATGAAATAAAAAGCGCCGAAAACCACCTTTTTCACGCCATGATCAGCATGTTGCGGCTGGTCAAACTGTCAATCGCCGATGAAAGCCGTATCATTCAACATGCTTCAGATGATGGGCAGGAGTGAGTCATGCGCCGCTAATAACAGAAATTTGGTCTAGATACCCCGAATATAGCTATTTATACTGATCATGTCCGAACACTAAAAATAACAATGTCTGCCACAGACTATCTATAAACGAGGAACTCCCATGAAACGAGTATATCTGTTTAATGAAGGCAACAAGGATGACCGTGAACTATTAGGGGGAAAGGGGGCCAACCTCTGCGAGATGACCACTCTGGGTCTGCCCGTACCCTTCGGCTTCATTATTACCACCACCACCTGCCTGGAGTTCTTCCAGTCCGGCAATAAGCTGCCAGCGCTACTGGAACAGGAATACCGGGTCGCGCTGGATATTGTCGAGAAGAAAATGGGGGCCCGCTTTGGCGATCCCAATAATCCGCTGCTGTTCTCGGTGCGCTCCGGCTCATCTGTTTCCATGCCTGGCATGATGAACACTATTCTTAACCTCGGCATGAACGATGAAATTACCGAGGGGCTGGCCCTTAAAACCAATAATCCCCGCTTCGCCTTCGACTCCTATCGGCGCTTTATCCAGATGTTCGCGGATGTTGTATTACATGTGGATGGCGAAAAGTTTGAACACGAGCTGACTCGCTATAAAGAGGAACATGGCAAGAAGCTGGACGTTGAACTGGAGGCAGACGACTGGCGCGAAATTGTACGCATTTATAAAACTCTGGTGGACTTCCCGGAAGACCCCTATGAACAGTTACGGCTGGCAGTAGAGGCCGTATTTATGTCCTGGCACACCCCGCGCGCCAGGGTTTACCGCGAGATGAACAATATCCCGGAAAGCCTGGGCACGGCTGTCAATGTTCAGGCCATGGTATTTGGCAATTTCGGCGATACTTCCGGCTCCGGTGTCGCCTTCACCCGC
>JBFFTH010000008.1:0-27777 GCA_041571855.1 Porticoccaceae bacterium | reverse complement strand
TCCGTTACCGACCGGGTTGCCGAAGTCAAGACGGCCATTGCTGGGGGAGCTGCCGGTTTTACCGAACTTGCCGATGCCTTTAATCTGGCGGTGATGAACACTTCCGCGCCGCTGCTGTTGGACACCGTCGCGATAGCTAAGCCCTGGGGGCAGGAAATCTGGTATACAGGAATCGAGGAGCGAGGCCAGTCATCGTTCGTTGATGACCGGGGGTGCTCTATTCCTATTGCCTGGTTGTTTTCAGCGGCTCCGTCCCGGTTGTCGGCGAATAAAGAACGCAACATCAACCTGTTGAAAATCCTCGATCCGCTGCCTGAGGAGGTTTACGGCGATCTTTATTTCGAGCTCCATGAGGAAAAACGCGAAGTCTACGTGGTGACAAATATAGATGCTTCAGCGTGGCCCGAGGGCAGCGGGGCAATACGCTTTGGTTTTAATCAGGAGGTGCGGCGTGAATACACCTCCGATGATGATTTTCGTCGCGCCTACCTGGCCGCAGTGCAATCTTACGAAGAAATCCGCCGCGAGATTGACGAAATCTTTGACCACGAGCGTAAAAAGCAGGGCCTGGCCCTGAATGAGCCCGTCGATGCCGAGCAGTTGAAACAATGGCAACAACAACTGCCCGAAAGCCTCCAGTCAGAAGAGGCTAAAAGGCGCGCCGAGATGAACCGCTTTACCGCGGTCAAGTCGCTCAACCTCGGCGATGTGGTGAAGGTACCCTGTTTTACTCCCCATGCACTGCAACACGGTGTCCGGACTGTCGAATTTCAGACCCCTGTCTATGAGCGTAAAATTCTCGCCTTTGCCCAGAAGGTGCTGACCCAGGATCACTGGGATACCCCCGAAGCCGTGGAGTTAATGGATCTGGATGAACCGGTGGAGGACAAGCTTGAAGTTGTGGAAAGCGGTCAGCATCACCAGCTTGAGCGGGTTGTTCAATTTGCCGACTTTGAAGTCTTTCGGCTCAGCCTGGCCGCTGACAGTGACTGGCAGTTTCCGGCCAGTGGCGAGTATGGGCTATTGATGAAAATATCCGGTTCGGTGCAAAGCGGTGGTTGTTCTCTCGCTGATGAGCAGGCGCAGTTCCTGCCGGCCGCTCGCCAGCCACTGACTATCGCCAATACTGGTCAGGATGACGCTGTTTTGCTGTTGGCCCAACCCCGTTAATCTCACCCCCCGCTTTGTCGGTTGCCCACCCGCAGTGCCTGTGGCAAAATTGCCGCCCTTTTTGCGGACGTGGTGGAATTGGTAGACACGCCAGATTTAGGTTCTGGTGCCGCAAGGTGTGAGAGTTCAAGTCTCTCCGTCCGCACCAATTTTTAGAGTATTTAGAGGAATGTCATGCAGGTTTCTATCGAAACAACCTCAGGTCTTGAGCGCAAACTGACGGTGGGCGTGCCCGCGGAACAAATCGAATCAGAGGTAGGCCAGCGTCTGGCCAAAGCGGCCAAGACCGTTCGCCTGGACGGTTTCCGCAAGGGCAAGGTGCCTTTGAGCGTAGTCAAACAGCGCTTTGGGGCCGGAATTCGTCAGGAAGTGATCGGCGACGTGATCAATAACAGCTTCCGCGAGGCCATTATCAAGGAAAAAATCCAGCCTGCCGGCATGCCCTCAATTGAGCCTACCCGGAATGAACCTGGCCAGGACCTTGAGTTTGTGGCCACCTTCGAAGTCTACCCGGAGGTTGAGCTGGCTGATTTCTCAAGCATCAGTGTCAAGCGCCCCATTGCTGACATTTCAGATGCGGATTTTGACAAGATGCTGGATATGTTGCGCCAGCAGCAGGCCAAGTGGAAAGAGGCCGACAGAGAGGCTGCGATTGGTGACACAGTCACCATCGATTATGTAGGCACCAAAGACGGGGAAGAGTTCGCCGGCGGCAAGGCCGAGGGCTCAGACCTTGAACTGGGTTCCGGCCAGATGATCCCCGGCTTTGAAGACGGTATCGTCGGTATGTCAAAAGGCGAGCAAAAGGTCCTGTCGCTGTCTTTCCCGGAAGACTATCACGCCGAAGAGCTGAAGGGTGCAGCCGTTGAGTTCACCATCACGGTGCAAGCGGTAAAAGAAAAGACATTGCCCGAGCTCAATGAGGATTTTTTTGCGCTCTACGGAGTGCATGAAGGCGGCGAAGAGAAATTCCGCGAAGAAGTGCGCAACAACATGGAGCGGGAGCTGAAAAATGCACTGCAATCCAAGCTCAAGAACCGTGTCATGGATCAACTGCTTGAGCTGCACAGCCTCGAGCTTCCAACTGCGCTCGTCGACTCCGAGATCCAGAGCCTGAAACAGCAGATGGTGCAGCAGTTCGGCGGTGGTCAGCAGATGGACCTTTCCGTCTTTCCAGACGATATGTTCAGAGATCGCGCCGAACGCCGTGTCTCTCTGGGCCTGATCATGAATGAGGTGGTCAGCAAGGCTGAGCTCAAGGTGGATCAGGAGCAGGTGCGGGCGAAAATAGAGGAAATTGCCGCCACCTACGAGCAGCCGCAAGAGGTGATAGATTACTACTACAACAACCAGCAACTGCTGCAGGGCCTTGAGTCCGCTGTGCTCGAAGATCAGATCGTCGAGCAGATTTTGCAGTCGGCCACAATAGAACAAGAACCAATGAGCTATGAGGAAGCGCTGAAGCCGGATGTCCCTGCAGAAACAGCCGCCTCAGACGAGCAGTAACTGACCCTTTATTCTCCATTGAGAATATGAAGGCAAGTCATCCGTGGCTTGCCTTCTTTGCTTTCGCCGCTACAATGTCTGCAACCTTTTTGCCGGTCAAGCTTTTGCCCGCAAGCAATCCATAAAACCAGAAGAGTGAATGTTTATGTCTGTTGATTTGACTGTCCCGGAGTTGGAGATTCAGGGGGCCGGCGGCCTGGTGCCAATTGTTGTTGAACAGTCGTCACGGGGCGAGCGTTCCTACGATATCTATTCCCGCCTGTTGAAGGAGCGAGTAATCTTCCTGATCGGCCAGGTCGAAGATTACATGGCCAACCTCGTCGTTGCTCAGTTATTGTTTCTGGAGTCGGAAAACCCGGACAAGGATATTCACCTCTACATCAACTCGCCCGGTGGATCGGTTACGGCCGGCCTGTCTATCTACGATACCATGCAGTTTATCAAGCCGGATGTGAGCACCATGTGTATTGGCCAGGCGGCCAGCATGGGTGCCTTCCTGCTTGCGGCAGGAGCTAAGGGTAAGCGTTATTGCCTGCCGAACTCCCGCACGATGATTCACCAGCCAAGTGGCGGAGCCACAGGGCAGGCATCAGACATTCATATTCACGCTCAGGAGATACTAAAAATCCGTCGTCGCCTCAACGAGCGCATGGCATACCACACCGGCCAGCCAATCGAGAAGGTCGAGGCAGATACTGAGCGGGATAACTTTATGGATGCTGAAGAGTCAAGGGCCTATGGCCTGATTGACGATGTTCTGGACAAGCGTGGATAGAATAGCTAATCTTTCAGAGACTCTTTCTAATAGACATTAGTAATTCTTTGAAAAGCAACGCTTTTTCAACGCAAGGAAAAACCGATGAGTGACGAAAAAACGGGAAATGGCGACGATACCAAGCTGCTGTATTGCTCGTTCTGTGGCAAGAGCCAACATGAAGTGCGCAAACTGATCGCTGGCCCGTCAGTGTTTATCTGCGATGAATGCGTGGATCTCTGCAACGATATCATCACCGAGGAAATTCAGGAATCGTCGGAAGATGAAAGCGATGGCAAGCTTCCCAAGCCCAAGGAAATACGTAAGACACTGGATCAATACGTCATCGGTCAGGATCGCGCGAAAAAAATCCTTTCCGTGGCTGTCTACAACCATTACAAACGGTTGATGGGGGGTGCCAAGAGTATCTCCGGTGATATTGAACTGGGCAAGAGCAATATCCTCATGGTTGGACCAACCGGCAGTGGCAAGACCCTGCTGGCTGAAACACTTGCGCGGCTTTTGGATGTCCCCTTTACCATTGCTGATGCCACTACTCTTACCGAGGCCGGTTATGTTGGCGAGGATGTGGAAAATATTATCCAGAAGCTCCTCCAGAAGTGCGATTACGATGTAGAAAAAGCGCAGCGGGGTATCGTCTATATCGATGAGATCGACAAGATTTCCCGCAAGTCTGACAATCCATCGATCACACGTGATGTCTCTGGCGAGGGTGTGCAGCAGGCGCTGTTGAAGTTGATCGAGGGTTCAGTTGCTTCCGTTCCTCCCCAGGGCGGTCGCAAGCATCCGCAACAGGAGTTTCTGCAGGTTGATACCAGCAACATACTCTTTATCTGTGGCGGTGCCTTTGCCGGCCTTGAAAAGGTAATTCAGGAACGATCGGAAAAAGGCGGCATAGGTTTCAGCGCAGAGGTGAAAAGCAAGGACAAGTCAAAGAAAATCGGTGAAATGCTGGCTACCGTTGAGCCGGAAGACCTGATTCGTTATGGCCTGATTCCCGAATTCGTCGGCCGTCTGCCGGTTGTGGCGACACTGGAGGAACTGGACAGGGAGGCCCTTGTCAATATCCTGGTGGAGCCCAAAAACTCACTCGTCAAACAGTATATGGCCCTGTTTGAGATGGAGAACGTGGAGCTGGATATTCGTCATGATGCGCTCGAGGCAATTGCCGACAAGGCTCTCGAGAGAAAGACCGGGGCTCGCGGTCTGCGCTCGATTATCGAGAATGTCCTGCTGGACACCATGTACAGTATTCCTTCACGGGACGATGTAGCCAAGGTCGTTATCGATGTCTCTGTGATTCAGGGAGAATCCGAGCCAATACTCGTCTACGAAACGGAGCAGCCGAAAAAAGCTGCAAGCGATGAGTAGTCACTTTTTGGTATTGGCAGACTAGCGAGAGGGAGTTTTTTGCTCCCTCTTTTTTTCTTCCTTGTATTTTTCGGTTCGGCCCCCATATTTGCATCAATATTGATTAAACCTCAGGCATTGAGTCCAGGAAACAATTATGGGTCAAACTAGCAAGAAATCCTCTCGTCCGGGCATGACGCCGCTGCTTCCACTGCGGGATGTGGTGGTCTACCCGCATATGGTTATACCGCTTTTTGTCGGTCGTCAAAAATCCATATTGGCGCTTGAGGCGGCTATGGAGATGGAGAAGGAAATACTGCTGGTTGCCCAGCGGGAAGCGACTGTGGATGATCCGGAACCGGAAGATCTCTACAAGGTAGGAACCCTGGCAACAATTCTGCAGATGCTGAAGCTGCCGGACGGTACGGTAAAAATTCTGGTAGAGGGCCATCAGCGTGTCGCCATCGAGGATATGCGAGAGCGCGACGGCTACTATGTCGGAGATGTTTTGCCCCTTGAGAGCGAGCAGCTTTCTGCCAAAGATGCAGATATCCTTATGCGTTCAGCGGTGTCCCAGTTTGAACAATACGTCAACCTGAGCAAAAAAATTCCCTCGGAAGTAGTGAGCACTGTAGCTGGCATTGATGATCCGGGCCGCCTCGCGGATACCCTGGCTAACCATGTGTCACTGAGCATAGATGACAAGCAGGATGTTCTGGCTATCGTTGATATTCGCGAGCGAATGGAACACCTGATGACCCTGATGGCGTCGGAGCTGGAGCTGTTCGAAGTGGAACAGAAAATCCGCTCGCGGGTAAAAAAACAGATGGAAAAAAGCCAGCGCGAGTACTATCTCAACGAGCAGATGAAAGCCATTCAGAAAGAGCTTGGCGAATCGGAAGAGGGTGGAGAACTCCAGGCGCTGGAAAATAAAATTCATGAAGTGGGGATGCCAAACGCGGCGCTGGAAAAAAGCGAAGCGGAACTCGCCAAGCTGAAAATGATGGCGCCGATGTCAGCCGAGGCTTCTGTTCTGAGAGGCTATCTCGACTGGATGGTGAGCGTGCCCTGGCGCAAGCGTACCCGTGTCAAGCACGACCTGGAACGGGCAGAGCGTACTCTCGATGAAGATCACTACGGCCTGGAAGAGGTCAAGGAGCGTATCCTTGAGTTTCTCGCGGTTCAAAAGCGGGTTAAAAAGCTGAAGGGCCCCGTCTTGTGCCTGGTGGGACCCCCCGGTGTGGGCAAAACTTCGCTTGGCGAATCCATTGCCAGGGCGACCGGGCGCAAATTCATCCGCATGTCCCTCGGAGGCGTGCGTGACGAGGCTGAGATACGCGGCCACCGCCGAACCTATATCGGCTCGCTGCCAGGCAAACTGCTGCAGAAAATCAGCAAGACCGAGGTTAAAAACCCGCTGTTTCTGCTCGATGAAATCGACAAGATGGGAATGGACCACCGCGGTGATCCAGCTTCAGCGCTGCTGGAGGTGCTGGACCCAGAGCAGAACAATACCTTTAACGACCACTACCTGGAGGTGGACTACGACTTGTCCGAGGTGTTGTTTATATGTACGGCAAACTCCATGAACATCCCGGGACCGCTACTCGACAGGATGGAAGTGATTCGCATTCCCGGTTACACCGAGGATGAAAAGGTCAACATCGCCACGCGCTACCTGTTGCCGAAACAGCTCAAGGCCAACGGTCTCAAAAAGGGTGAACTGGTGCTGGAGGAGTCGGCGATCAGGGATATTATCCGCTATTACACCCGGGAGGCCGGTGTCCGCGGACTGGAGCGCGAGATCGCGAAAATCTGTCGCAAGGTATTAAGCCAGTTGCTGAAAGGCCAGGCTAAAGCCGGATACCATCTGGATGCAGCTGTCCTCGAGGATATTCTCGGTGTCCGCAAATACGATTTTGGTCGCGCTGAAAAAGATAACCAGATTGGCCAGGTTACCGGCCTGGCCTGGACCCAGGTGGGTGGTGAACTGCTCAGCATTGAATCTTCCGTGGTTGCCGGCAAAGGACAGATTGTTAAAACCGGCTCGCTGGGGGATGTGATGCAGGAATCCATCCAGGCGGCTTTGACCGTGGTCAGGAAACGCGCAAATCTTCTGGGAATAAAAAGAGACTTTTATCAGAAAAATGATATCCATATCCATGTGCCAGAGGGTGCAACGCCAAAAGATGGACCGAGTGCTGGTATTGCAATGTGTACGGCGCTGGTTTCTTCCCTGACCAATATCCCGGTCCGCGCAAATGTGGCCATGACAGGAGAAATTACCCTGCGTGGACAGGTGCTGCGCATCGGAGGGTTGAAGGAAAAACTGCTGGCGGCTCACCGGGGCGGAATAGATACGGTTATTATTCCCCAGGAAAATGAACGGGATCTCAAAGAGATACCGGAAAACATTAAAGCTGATTTGAAAATCTGTCCGGTGAAGAGTATCGACGAGGTGCTTGAACTCGCTCTGCAATACTTGCCGGAGCCCCTCTCGGATCAAGACTCCAAATACCCTGCAGCCGAGGATGCAAAAAGCGACAGCGACGCTGAAAGGTGCGTAAATCCTCACTAATTCAGATAAAGTCGCTTGACCATGGAGCTTGTGAATTGGTATAAAGTTGCGCTCTTGAACGAATTACCTCCCGGCAATTTGCGCTAAATTTTTTAATGGTTGGCGGGGCGATTTATAAAAAAACCTAAACAAACAGAAAGGGGATTACTGTGAATAAATCTGAACTGATCGATGCTATTGCTTCTGAAGCGGATCTTTCCAAAGCTTCAGCAGGACGTGCTCTGGACGCTGCACTGGATGCCGTTACTGCTTCACTGAAAAAAGGTGACGCTGTTTCACTGGTTGGCTTCGGTACTTTTGCGGTCAAGCATCGCGCTGCTCGCGCAGGTCGCAATCCACAAACCGGTGCGACCATCAATATCGCTGCAGCTAATGTGCCAAGCTTCAAAGCGGGTAAGGCCCTGAAAGACGCCGTTAATTAATTCTGTGTCTTTATACTGAACTGCATTAGTCATATCGAAAAAAGGCGCATCGATGATGCGCCTTTTTTAATACAACCTCCAACAATCGATCACCTGTAACATTTTTGAAGAGCCTCTTATGCTGCAAAATTTTCGTGACAATCTAAAAGGAATTTCTGCTTACATTATCGTCGGGATCATTATCATTCCTTTCGCGCTTTTCGGTGTTGACGCACTGTTTTTACGTACCTCCGGTGCCGAGGAAGCAGCCAGCGTTAATGGTGAGCCCATCACAGAGGTCCAGCTAGCGCGTGCGGTCGCCATTCGAAAACAACAGATGATGGATCGTTTTGAAGATCTGTCGCCTGAAATGATTAATGATGAATTGCTGCGAGAGCCAGTGCTGGACATGCTGGTCCGCCGCAAGGCGATTGAAGTCGAGGCCCGTGAAGAAGGCATGGCGGTTTCCCAGCAAACCATCTACGAACTTATCAGGGATGCCGAGATATTCCAGAGTGAAGGTGTTTTTGATCCGTCACGTTATGAATTCGTCATTCGTCAGCAGGGCTATACGCCAACTTCCCACAATGAAATGTTGCGACGAGATTTACTGATCCAGCAGTTGCAGCGGGGTCTGACGGTTTCCGGTTTTTCAACAGACCAGATGGCAGGCCTGCTGGCCAGTGTTGCCGAACAGACAAGAGATTTTTACTATCTCACTGTGCCAGTTGCTCCCCTGCTGCAGAAGGTCGAGCTTGATGAGCAGGCTGTCGTCGACCATTACGAGGCCAATCAGAACCTTTATGTTTCAGAAGAGCAGGTAAGCATTGAATATATTGAAATCAATACCGACCAGTTGCTATCTGAAATAGAGGTCGATGAGGATCAACTGCGTGAAATCTACCAGTCGGAGATTCCCAAGCCGCAACAGGCACGCAAAGTCGCCCATATTCTTCTGGATAGCGACGGAGCGACCGCCAATCTGCTGGATGAAATACAGCAAAAACTGGCGGCGGGGGCCGACTTTGCTGGCCTGGCCCGGGAATATTCCGTTGATTATGGAACCGCAGAGTCCGGTGGTGATCTTGGTTATTCCACACCGGGTGATCTGCCGTCAGCAATGGATGAAGTGCTGGCCGCAATGTCAGTCGGAGAAATTTCAGAGCCGGTGATAACTGAAGCCGGTACCCACATTCTGAAACTTCTCGACCTGAGAGAGGACCAGCCGCCATCGTTTGAAGAGCGTCGCGAGGAGATTGAAAACAACCTGAAACAGCAGTTGGCACAGGAACGCCTGCTGGAGCAAGCCGATAAACTGAAAGAGCGCTCCTATAACGCCGATTCCCTGCAAACGGTTGCCGATGAGTTGGGGCTTGAGCTTCGGGTTTCCGAGCCATTTGGTCGTGATGGCGGAAAGGGTGGTGATGATGGCATCACCCAAATGCCCGTGGTTGTCGCAGCTGCGTTCAGCGAAGACGTGCTGGTCAATGGCTACACCAGTGAACTGCTTGAACTTAGTGACAATCGCATGCTGGTACTCTCCCTGAGAGAGCACAGGCCAGCTCAGGTACAACCCCTTGACGATGTTCGCGCCGATATTGAGTATTTGCTGCGCCTGACAAAGGCCTCCGGCGAGGTCGCCGAGCGGGCAAAGGCATTACAGGCCCGAGTCCAGTCTGGAGAGAGCATCCAGGAAGTGGCCAGGCTGGAAGGTCTGCAGTGGCAGGTGGCGATGGATACCACTCTGCGAACAGCCGATGTTGACCGTGAGGTACAGCGTCACGTCTTTGATCTTCCTGATCCTGGCAGCGACCCGGTTGTCAGTATTTTTGCCAGGCAAAACGGCGACCAGGTTGTCGTCTCTTTGATAGATGTGGATTATGGCGAACTGGAATCGCTGCCTGCCCAGCAGAAAAACGGCATCGTCGCCTCGACGGCTATCTCAGCGGCAAATCGTGATTACCTCTCCTACGAAAACGCATTGCTAGCCGACGCCGAGGTGTCGAGAAACTGAAAGTGACTGCCAAAGCGAACAAAAAAGGCCTCTTCGGAGGCCTTTTTTTCGGATTGCAAATTTTATAGAAATCAGTGATGGCTGGCTTGTTTTGCAGCTATTGGTTTAGTCCGGCGATGATCAACGACTCGCTGTGGCCGGAAGTTTGGCTCGGCAGGGCGGCGAAATCTTCAACTCCTGGACGCATAAACCGGGATATCTGGTTTTGTTAGATCTTCACATTGTCAACGAAGAGGGTGAGTCTCTGCCCCGGTTGCAGGTAGCTTTTGGGGTTGAGCTTGTTCCAGCGGACTATCTCGCTTACATTCAGATCGAATTTGCTGGCAATGCGGTGAAGTGAATCGCCGTGGCGGACCTTGTAACGAACCTCTTTGGCTGCCAGTTCGCCGTTCTGACGGCTGCCGATACTTAGTGTCTGTCCAGGCTTCAGAGGGGTCGAGACATCAATCTGGTTCCATTTCGCCAGGTCACTGACGCTGACATTGTGTTTTCTGGCGATGCGCCACAGGGAATCACCGGATGCGATCACGTAGCGGGTGTTTTTGTTTTTGCCGACTGGTTGGGATATCGCGCTGGCGCCCGGCAATTGTAATCGCTGACCAATCTGCAAGGTATTGCCCTTGAGCAGGTTTGTTTGCTTCAGCTGATTCACTGATACTCCGTGATGCCTGGCGATGGTGTAAAGGCTGTCGCCTTTTTTAACCACATACTCTTTAACCGCAACCCAGTCAGATTTTGGTGCTGTCGCGAGATTGCGATTAAAGGTATCGATAGCGCCAACAGGCAGAAAGATTGGGTGACTGCCGTCGGGATCGGTTACCCATCTGTTGTAGCCGGCATTCAGTTTGTGAATTTCTTCCTTGTCGATTTCCGCAAGTTTTGCCAGACGCGCGAGGTCCGCTTGCTCGCGCAGCTCGACTTTGTCGAAATAGGGACGGTTGGCTATCTGGGGCAGAGTGGTATTAAATTTTTCAGGCTCGCGAATAATGGCAGCCACCGCCAGCAACTGGGGCACATAGGCATGGGTCTCGCGCGGCAGTTTCAGCGACCAGAAGTCGGTTGGCTTGCCTAGTTTGCGGTTCTGCTTTATCGCCCGGCTGACATTGCCTTCGCCACTGTTGTAGGCGGCGAGAGCCAGCAACCAGTCGCCATCAAAAAAGCGGTGCAGGTAGCTCAGGTAGTCTATGGCTGCGGCGGTTGAGGCCACAGGGTCTTTTCTGCCGTCATACCACCAGTTTTTTTTCAGGCCAAAGCGTTGACCAGTTCTTGGCATGAATTGCCACAAGCCGGCGGCCTGGCTATGAGAGTAGGCGAAGGGGTCGAATGCACTCTCAACCACGGGCAGTAGCGCAAGCTCCAGTGGCATTTGCCGCTGTTCAAGTTGGTTGACGATATGAAACAGGTAGGGGTTACCGCGAGCGAGAATCCGATCCGTGTAGCTCTGGTTGCTGGCATACCACTCAAGTTGCTCGTCGAGCCGTGGATGGCTGTGGTGGACCAATTGCATACCTCGGCGAATCCGTGGCCAGATGCTCTTGTTTTCGGGGGCGACTGCTGGTTTGGAATGTACAGGGGGCTTTTGGGTTTTTTGGTGCTCAGTAACTGATGGCTTACTGCGGGTCGAAATGACAATTTCCGGGGGATTGCTGGGGTAGTCTGCTCGGTCAGGTTCTGTCCGCTTCACCGTAGTCTGTTGTTGAGCACAGCCACAGAGAAAAAGCACCATCAGCAGGCCTGCTCGAATTGTTATTTTGCGGTGAAATACGTCCACTGTAAGCTCCACTTTTCTTTTGCCAAGAGATGGTGTCGCATTTTAGTCACCGGATACGGCCAGTTCAAACCATAACAAGGTCAAGTTGCAAATAATCGTCTTGAAGTTGAGAAATGGCGCTCAAAAATGGTCTTTCCATCGCCGAATGGCGGCAAATACATCGACCGGCAATTCACTATCAGCGCCGTTGTCCTTGGCGGCAGCTATTACTTCGGGTGATGTGCACCTGAGAAAGGGGTTGGTTTCAAGCTCGACTTCCAGGGTCGAGGGAACGGTCGGCAATCCTCGGTCACGTCTCTGCTGGCTTGCTGCCATTCTGTTCCGGAGTGAAATGTTATTGGGCTCTACGGCGAGAGCAAAACGCAGGTTGGCGAGGGTATACTCATGGGCACAATAAACCAGCGTCTCACCTGGCAGTTGTTGCAGCTTCTGCAGGGATTGGTGCATTTGTTGCGGAGTACCTTCGAACAGGCGCCCGCAGCCGCCTGCGAACAGGGTATCACCACAAAACAGCTTTGCCCGTGACTCTCCCTCATCAACAAAATACGCCAGGTGATTGAGGGTGTGACCCGGTACCGCCAGCACTTGAAAATCGATACCGGCAAGGTGGATGCTATCGCCCTCAAAGACAGGCTTGCTGACCTGTGGAATATCTGCGGGGCCGAAGACCGGAACCTCCACAAGCTCGAGCAGCGCGGGTATTCCGGCGACGTGATCAGGATGCTGGTGGGTGACGAGAATGCCGGCCAGGTTCAGGTTCAGGTCTGAAAGGGCATCGATAACAGGGGCTGCATCACCCGGATCGACGACATAGGTCTCGGCCTTTCCCTCTTGGTGGACAAGCCAGATATAATTGTCGGAAAAAGCAGAAACAGTATGAACAGCCAGTGCCATCTTTTCCTCGGTAGTTTTAGTCACGACAAAGCAACATAATAGCACCCTCAGGACAGATAAATAGCTCTCCCGCATTGCAATGAAAGATATCAAGTTTAAAACAGCCAGCCGATCTGAGCAGCAATCCCTGGCGGAATGGTTTCGCACTCCGTTTGGTCGCTGCCTGCTGGAGGCGGAAAAGGCAATGTTGCACGATCAGTTACAAGAGCTCTGCGGCTATCACCTGATGCAGGTGGGTGTGACCGGAGAGGATCTGCTGGGACTGAGTTTCCGCCATTCGCATAAATTTTATATGGATTCTGCCCGGGGTGCCGGCGTCAACCTGGTCGCGGATAGCGAGCAGTTGCCTCTGCCCTCCGATACGATCGATACCGCCGTGCTGCACCATGCACTGGAGTTTTCTGATGACCCCCACCGGGTGCTGAGCGAGGTTGCCAGGGTGGTGACGCCGGGAGGTCATGTCATTCTGATCGTGCTGAACCCGCTGAGCTTTTTTGGCTTTGTCGGTTTTTTGCGTGCCGGCTCACGACGGCAAAAAATATGGCAGCATCAGGGGTTGAGGCAATCCCGTCTCAACGACTGGCTGAGACTGTTGGGGTTGCAACCGGTCAGGGTCTTTCGCGGTTGTCATCGCTTGCCCGTGCAGTTGCGGGGCTGGCTAGACAGAGTGCAGGTGATGAAACAGTTCGAGGGTAAATTACCCGTGGGTGGATCATTTTATGTCATTGTCGCTCGTAAACAGGTGGCGCCATTGACCCCCGTCGGTGGCAAGCATAAACACAAATTGAACATACCTGTGGTGGATAAACCCGCAGCCAGTGGCAAAACCGCCACCTGCGCAGTAGCCAGGAGAACTAACAGTTGAAGCAAGTTGAGATATTTACCGATGGTGCCTGTCGTGGCAATCCCGGGCCGGGAGGCTGGGGAGCGCTGCTGAGACACGGCAGCCATGAAAAATCGCTCTACGGTGGTGAGCCCGATACCACCAATAACCGCATGGAACTGACCGCTGCGATCGAGGCACTTGCGGCATTGAAACAGCCCTGCCAGGTAGACCTGACCACTGATTCTCAATATGTACGCCAGGGTGTAACCAGCTGGCTGGCCAACTGGAAAAGACGCGGCTGGAAAACGGCGGACAGGAAGCCGGTGAAAAATGTAGACTTGTGGCAGCGGCTGGATGAGGAAGCTGCACGACACCAGATCCGCTGGCATTGGGTAAGGGGCCACAGCGGGCACCGGGAAAACGAATTGGCGGATGCGCTTGCCAACCGCGGCATCGACGAACTCTAGGCACAAAAAGCTATGCGGCAGATTGTATTGGATACCGAGACAACCGGGTTGGAAACCAGCCAGGATCACCGGATTATAGAAATAGGTTGTGTCGAGTTAATCGACAGAAAGCTGAGCGGACGTCACTACCATCAGTACATCAACCCGGAACGCGATATCGATGTCGGCGCCATGGAGGTACACGGCATCAGCAATGAGTTTTTGGCCGACAAGCCGGTATTTTCTCAGATTGTCGACGAGTTCCTTTCCTTTATCGACGGCGCCGAACTGGTGATTCACAACGCCCCGTTTGACATCGGCTTTATCAATCACGAGTTGGCGAAGCTGCAGAATCGGGAGCCGGTTCACGAACTTTGCAAGGTCGTTGATACCCTGGTCATGGCACGGCAAAAGCATCCGGGGCAGAAAAACAATCTCGACGCCTTGTGTCGTCGCTATGGCGTCGACAATTCACAGCGCAACCTCCATGGCGCGCTCCTTGATGCCGAGATCCTGGCTGATGTTTATCTAATGATGACCGGTGGCCAGGTCGATATGGTGCTCGGCGGAAACCGCGCAGGAGGCAGCGGAGAGGACAGGGCTGAAATTGTCAAAATAGCGGCTGACAGGAAACCGTTGAAGGTTATCAGGGCATCCGCGGATGAACTTTTGGCTCATCAGGAGAAACTGGCGCAACTCGACCGTACCAGTGGCGGCAATTGTTTGTGGCTAAAGACAGCCACCTCTGAGTCTCAAGCCGTTGCGGGTCAGTCGGCTAGAGAAAAGTAGCGACGCAGATCGCTCCGGTGACGGTCAAAACCACGGTATAGGGCAGTGCCATAAGCACCATCCGACCGTAGGATAGCCGCAATAGCGGCGCCAGCGCCGAGGTCAGCAGGAACAGGAAGGCCGCCTGTCCATTGGGCGTGGCAACACTTGGCAGATTGGTGCCCGTGTTAATGGCGATCGCCAGCTTGTCAAAATGCTCCCTGGTGATCTCCCCGGCGTTGTAGGCGCTCAGCACTTCGTTGATATAAACGGTGGCCACAAAAACATTGTCACTGATTGCCGAGAGGACGCCGTTGGCAAGAAAAAACATCACCGGCTGTATCTTCGCATCCAGTGCCAGCACGGCATGGGTGACAGGTGAGAAAAGGTGCTGTTCATGGATCACCGCGACAATGGCGAAAAACACCACTAGCAGCGCCGTAAACGGCAGTGCCTCTTCGAACGCGTGACCGATCTGGTGCTCCTCGATAATACCATTGAAAGCTGTCAGCAAAACAATGACCATCAGGCCAATGATGCCCACCTCAGCCAGGTGGAATGCAAGGCCGATGATAAGGACAAGGGCTACAACAGCCTGCACAACCAGTTGTGCCCTGTCTCTAGCGGTGCGGTTTTTGTTTTGCTCGTTGCTGTATGCCTCCAGCACGGCGCGAACCTGTTCGGGCAGTTTGACGCCATAGCCAAACCAGCCTAATTTCTCTACCAGCAAACAGGTGCAAAGGCCAAGAGCCAGTACCGGCATGGTGACCGGGGCCATCACCAGAAAGAAGTGAGCGAATGACCAGCCCGCTTTTTCAGCGATCAGCAGGTTCTGTGGCTCTCCAACCAGCGTACAGACGCCACCCAGTGCAGTACCAACTGCACCGTGCATAACCAGGCTGCGCAGAAAAGCCCTGAAATGATCGAGATCTTCCCTGTGGTACTCAAGCACATGCTGATCGTCACTGCTGTCGTGTTCGCCGTGCTGTATTTGTATTCCCGAGGCCACTTTGTGATAGACGGAGTAAAAGCCCATGGCCACGCTGATCAAAACGGCCGTTACCGTCAGCGCATCCAGGAAGGCGGAGAGAAATGCCCCGGCAAAACAGAACAGGAAGGAGAGAAGGGCCTTTGAGCGAACATTGATGAGTAACTTGGTAAATGTAAAGAGCAACAGATCACGCATGAAATGGATGCCCGCTACCATGAAAATCAGCAACAGGATTACCTGAAAATTGGCGACCGCTTCCTGGTAGATGGCCTCAGGGTGGGTCAGGCCCAGTAAAACGGCTTCGATGGCGAGCAGGCCACCGGGCTGCAGCGGGTAGCATTTCAGCGCCATGGCCAGGGTGAAAATAAACTCGATGATCAGACACCACCCGGTAACAAAGGGGCCAACGGTTGCGACAAGAATCGGGTTGGCAATAAGGAAGACGATAATTGCACGCTTGTACCAATTGGGTGAATTACCGAGAAAATTGGTCTTCAGCGCATGAAAAGTTGATTGAGCCATCTCGTCTGGAATCCTTTTAGGTAGTGACGGGGGACAATGTTATCATCTGCCTCTTTTAGGAGGCGAAGTTATACTGCAAGCACGGTATTTGCAAGTTTGCCGAGCCAGTTATCAGGATAATAAACAGTAGCTGTATGTTGTGAACCAGGAATTACTTGAATCAGTAAAAGATGTCCTTGTGGCGGAGCTGGAAGATACGGCAGAAATGTGCCGGAGGCTGTCAGACGGCGATCCCCTGCCGGATGGCCTGCAGGACAAGTTTTCTGAACTTAGAGGGGTTTTTTCGCTGTTGGTGATGCCGGGCGCGGAAGTGCTCTCTTCTGAACTCAGCTCAGCTCTTCCCTGCCTTGGTGAAATGGCAGAAAAACGGCAAACAGCCATCGAGCAAATTACCACCGCCGTGGCTGTTATGACCCGTTATTTTCTTCATGTCGTGGCAGAAGGCGTCGACACGCCGCTGTTGCTCGCCCCGGAAGTGAATGCCATCAGGGCTTTGCAGGGAAAACCCATCCTGGATGACAGTGCCTTTCTCAGCTCGCATTTGCCAGATCGGCCATTCGTGCTGTCAATGATGACCCGGTCCGGGCAGCAGCAACAGGTGATTGTTCGATCGCGACAGCTCTACCAGAAAGGGTTGCTGCACCTGATACGCGGACAGTCTGCCCAGCCATCCCTGCGCGTGATGTACTATGCCGTGACACTGATAGCAAAATCGATGGAACCTGGCGGAGAGCAGTTGTACTGGCAGCTGGCGGCTTCTCTGCTCGAGGCGTTTGCGCTGAGGAGGCTTGCCCTGACTAAACCCAGAATCCGTCTGCTGATGGTTCTGGAACGACAGATGGCAGCCCTGGCCAAGACCAGTGATGACAACCCGCAAAAATATTACCCCGCGGGCAACCAGCGCTCTTTGCTGGCCTGTCTGATGCTGTTAGACAAGGTCAATGATCGGGATCAGCGCCTTGCCGAGCAGTTGGGAATCGATACCCGGCTGTATTCAGATCGGGAGATCAACCGCATTCGGGCGAGGTTGCACCCGGATCAGAATGTCAACTTTGCCGACAGGCTGGACGCACTGGAAGACAGTCTGCGCGACTTGCGAGTGCTTCTGGACGAGAAGCAGATGTCGGCAGGCAACGGCAATAGCGAAACCGGCCTGATGCATGACTTGCTGCAAAAAATAGCGGGGGAGACGGCTGAGATGGGGTTGTCCCGGCCCCAGGCTAATTTTGCCCGTCACCTGCAGGATTTGGATGACAGCGGCTTTTCAGCTGGCATGCTGCAGTCGATCGTTGACTCGGTGCTGCATCTTGAATGTGTGTTGTTACAGCTGGATGGCGTGGCTCCAACCGAGAAACAGCTGCGTGAGATCAACGAACAGTCAACGACTGCTCTGGTTGAAAGAAATATCTCCGCCCACGCCCAGAGGCTTGCCTTGAGAGGCGCCGTGCATGCGCTTTCAGATATCATGCAGGTTATATCGGATTATGCTGCGGACCTGATTGGCGCCGAAGAGTTGTCGGGGCAACGGGAAAAATTTGACGTTGTGATCGGCGTAACGGCAGTTCTGCACCTGGACAGGGCCAAAAAGGTTGCCCAGCGCTGCAAAGAGATGCTGTCGACCCCACTGGAACAGGTTCATGTGTCCGGGGATGTTTTCATGGATACACTGGCCGACACCCTGGCCAGCCTGGAATTTTACCTGAGCAGTCGCAGTCGTTCGGCCAATGCCGATGAGGATGTTCTTAACCTGGCGGAGGAATGCCTGCAACTGATCAGTCCGGAAGTGCCTGAGCTGCTGGAGCGGTAGATGTCAGGCCCCGTCTACCTGAATCATATTGAGTTGTCGCAGGGACAGGATATCCTCCATATGCTGTATTCCGGCGATAGAATTCTTTTCAGTCCAGACTCGGGCAGATTCCTGTTTCGTGAAAACGAGTTGTCAACGGTTAACCTCGTGCCTGGTGAGGGCAAATATGTGGTCGGGCTTTATGACCGTATTCCCTGCCTGGCGTCCTGGGTGGAAGGTGAGCCGGTAATCCCGGAGTCGCTCTGCTGGAAATCCCTCTACGGTTTGTTGGGCAGAGTGCCTGATGCGGATTTCAATTGGGTGGGGCGGGGCTGGCAACTGATAAACAGTTACCGCAACCATCGTTTCTGCAGTCGCTGCGGCAGCGAGAACCGGCCGCAGGAAAAAGTCCACGGCAGTGTTTGCGATAACTGCGGCTTGCTGTCATATCCACGGATTTCACCCGCTGTCATCATGCTGGTTACCCGGGGAGAGGAATGCCTGATGGCAAAAAATGTCCAGTGGGCGGACACTGACATGTACAGCGCTCTTGCCGGGTTCGTAGAGCCCGGTGAGTACGCAGAGCAGACGGTACACCGGGAAACTATGGAAGAAGTCGGCCTGACCCTGTCATCGGTTGAATATATTGGCAGCCAGCCCTGGCCATTTCCTGGGCAACTGATGCTTGGTTTTCTGGCCGAGTACAAGAGCGGAGAGTTATCTATCGACACCGAGGAGATTGCCGAGGCGATCTGGTGCCGTTATGACCGGTTGCCACCACGCCCCGATCAACGCACACTCTCCGGCAGAGTGATAGATACCTTTGTCAATCGCTGTCGGCTGAGGCTCGGTGAATAGGTCGCAATCAAGCCGAGCCTGAAGTAAACTCGCGCGCCTTGTCCCAATCAAAACTTTTGCGAGGAAAAGAAATTGGAATTTCTATCTGAGTATGGCCTTTTTTTAGCCAAGATCGTTACCTTTGTCGTCGCTATTATGGTGGTTGCCGGCAGCCTGTTCAGCTTGACCCAGGGCGGGAAAAAACACGACACGGGCCATATTGAGGTCAACAAGCTGAATGATCATGTGAAACAAATGGGGCAGACCCTGGAGTCTGCCGTGTTGTCGGCCGACGAGTTGAAAAAAAGACGCAAACAGCAGGCAAAGGAAGAGAAGTCTAAAGCCAAGCAAAAGGCAAAACCTGCCGGGACCGGGGAAACCAAGCGGTTGTACCTGCTCAACTTTAAAGGGGATATACGTGCTTCCGCGGTGGATCATCTGCGAGAAGAAATCACTACCGTGCTGGCCCACGCCACTGAAAAGGACGAGGTTGTGGTGAGACTCGAGAGCGCCGGTGGCATGGTTCACAGTTATGGCCTGGCCGCCAGCCAGCTAGATCGTGTCCGCAAGCAGGGTATTCCGCTGACCGTTTGCGTAGACAAGGTCGCTGCCAGTGGTGGCTATATGATGGCCTGTGTTGCCGACAAGATATTGGCGGCGCCTTTTTCTCTGCTGGGTTCGATCGGGGTCGTGGCCCAGTTGCCGAACTTTCACAAACTGCTGAAAAAGCACGATGTCGATTACGAAGTGCTTACCGCAGGTGAATACAAGCGCACGATGACAGTTTTTGGCGAAAATACAGAGCAGGGAAGAGAGAAGTTTATCGATGACCTTGAGCAGACACATCTCCTGTTCAAGGAGTTTGTCGGAGAGCATCGGCCGGAGGTTGACATCGAGGCAATCGCCACGGGTGAGGTCTGGCTCGGCAGCAAGGCAAAGCAACTGAAGCTGGTTGATGATATTCAGACCAGCGACGAATACCTGGTCAGCAACATGGATAACGCCGAGGTGTTTGAAGTCAGTTTCGTACAAAAGAAAAGTATTCAGGAAAAGCTCGGGCTGGCGGCGGAAAACAGTGCGGATCGTCTTTTACTGCGCTGGTTTAACCGCCTGCGCGGACCGGGGTATTTTTCCTGAGACGGCAGCTAGTCTCGCCGCAGTTTGTCGCTGATCGCTATGGGAGAAGGGAAGTTAAAAACCACGATGTAGCTGGAGACGATAAAGGTGATGATGGCAGCGGCCTGAATCAGGTGTGCGGCCTGACTGCCAATCATGGAGGCATTCAATGCCACATAGGCGATCAATAGCGAAAACTCGCTGATTTGTCCCAACCGAAAGCCTACGTCCCATGCCAGGGTCGGGGATTCGCTCTGTCTGCCAAGTAAAAGCCGAAATGTCACCGGTTTAATTGCCACCATGGTCAGGCCAAGTATCAGCGCAGGGAGCGCGATTTCCGGGATCAGCCCCAGGTTGAAACTGGCGCCGAGCGAGAAGAAGAACATAATCAAAAAGAAATCCCGCAGTGGTTTCAGGCTCAGGGCTATATGTTGTGCAATAGGGCTGGTAGCCAGGCTGATCCCGGCCAGGAAAGCCCCGATTTCATGGGACAGCCCGAAATGTTCTGCTATGAACGCAAGGCCCATGCACCAGCCAATAGACAGCAGAAACAGGTATTCAGCGATGCGATCGAAGCGGCTGATCAGCTTCAGCAGTACATAGCGAACAAAGCCAACCGCGAATACCACCAGCAGTGGCAGGGTGATAAAGGCCGCGCCGATTTGAACGAGGTCTATCTGGCCACTTTCCACGCTGAATAAAACGAGCAGGGCAAAAATAGCGAGAAAGTCCTGTGACAACAGCAGCCCCACCATGATTTCGCCTGCATGGCGGTGGTGCAATACCGTGGTCGGCAGCAGCTTGATGCCGATGATAGTGCTGGAAAACATCATGGCAACAGCCACTACCAGGCACTCAAAGTGGGTGAAGTGAAACAGTCTTGCAATCATGTAGCCCATTGCAGCGAAGACAATGGAACTCAAAACTGTGATCGATGTTACCTGGCGAAAGACCTTCAACAGTGCCTGGGGTTGCATATCCAGCCCCAGCAGGAAAAGCAGAAAAACAATACCCAGTTGCGCCATTTCCTTTAACAGCCCGACGTCCTGGACCCAGCCGAGGCCGTAGGGTCCTATCAAGGCGCCGACAAAAATATAGGCTACAAGCAGTGGCTGGCGACCATAGATGGCGAGGGTGGCGACGAGTGCGCCGCCAGTAAAAATCAGGAAAAACGAATTGAAAATGGTATCAGCCATGCCTCCTCCTCAGCCACTTATTTTGCGATTCAGGCAAGGGCTTTGCAATGACGGCAGCGCGATAGAGGGCTAGCGTCGACGAAACAGGGGCAGTGGTTGATCGACTGCAGGCTGATAGCGCACGCTGAAATCGCACAGCGAATTGAGTGCATCCTCAAGGTCATAGCCTTCGCGCAACTGGAAGGCATCAAAGCCACATCGCCGGAGAAAGAACAGTTGATCCCGGATTACCTGGCCAACGGCGCGCAACTGGCCCTGAAAGCCATAGCGCTCTCGCAGCAGCCGGCCGGTGGAAAAGCCCCGTCCGTCGGTAAAGGCCGGAAAATTAACCGCAATCACCGGGAACTGGTTGGCATCGTCGGCAAGGCCTTCAACCTCCTCGTCGCTGTCTATCCAGAGCCCGATTTTTCCGTCATGGGCAGCTGCTGTGTCGCGATTGTCGAGCCAGTAGTTGAGCGGTAACAGCAGATCGCCGGAAGGTAGGGGGCCGGTAAAATCTTTTGCCAGTAGCTGCCAGCTGTCCTCGACGACGGCGTCCTTGTCAATGATTTTTGCCATACACACGCTCTTTGAAGGGATCGCTTCCAATTCGTTGATAGGTGCTCAGGAATGATTCATCCTGGTGCCGGTTATCGAGATAGACCTCGAGGATGTTTTCAATCACGGTCGGCATCTCGTCGCGGCCAAATGAGGGTCCGAGAACATTTGCCAGTCTCGTGTCCATCTCGTCGTTGCCACCGAGTTGTACCTGATAGAACTCCTGTCCCTTTTTATCAACACCGAGTATGCCTATATTGCCGACATGGTGGTGTCCGCAGGCATTCATACACCCTGAGATGTTCAGGCTCAGGTCGCCGAGATCATAGACATAATCCATATCGTCAAACTTGCGCTGTATTGCCTCGGCAACCGGTATGGACTTGGCATTAGCCAGCGAGCAGAAGTCTCCGCCCGGGCAGCAGATCATATCGGTCAGTGTGCCGATGTTGGGTGTTGCGAAACCGCCCGTCCTGGCTTGCTGCCAGAGCTCGTAAAGGTCGGATTTTTTGACATCCGCCAGCACCAGGTTCTGCTTGTGGGTTGTCCGGACTTCGCCGAAAGAGTACTGGTCAGCCAGCACTGCGATGGCATCGAGCTGGGCATCCGTGACATCTCCGGGCGCCACGCCGGTCGGCTTGAGTGAGAGATGGACAACGGCGTAGCCGGGGCAGCGGTGCTCGGTGACATTTCTCTGTAACCACTTGCCGAAGGCGATGTCTTTGCGGCTTATCTCGGCCAGAGTTTGCTCTGCCGCAGAATCATCCGGCTTTTCGTAATCCGGGGCGGTAAAGAATGATGCAGCTCTT
This sequence comes from Porticoccaceae bacterium, assembly GCA_041571855.1. Taxonomy (GTDB): domain Bacteria; phylum Pseudomonadota; class Gammaproteobacteria; order Pseudomonadales; family Porticoccaceae; genus JACKOF01. The sequence goes on along the minus strand of JBFFTH010000008.1, from coordinate 5,484 downwards.
TCTATTTCGTCGCCGGTGAGGGTGCCCGGGCCATCCTTGAGGTGAGACCACTCGGCTTCAACCTTTTCCGCAAAAACTTCAGGCGTCCAGGCGCGGACAAGAATCTTGATCCGGGCCTTGTACTTGTTGTCCCGGCGCCCATGGCGATTGTAGACCCTGAGAATGGCATCCATGTATGTCAGCAAGTGTTCTTTGGGCAGGAATTCCCTGATCACGCTGCCGATAACCGGCGTGCGGCCAAGGCCGCCGCCCACAAGGACCCGGAAACCTGTCTCACCTTCAGCGTTGCGAACCAGGTGCAGGCCGATGTCATGGACCTGGGTCGCCGCACGATCGTGCTCTGCACCCGTGACGGCGATTTTGAATTTGCGCGGCAGGAAGGCGAATTCCGGGTGGAAGGTTGACCACTGGCGCAACAGCTCACACCAGGGTCGCGGGTCTTCAATTTCATCCGGGGCGACGCCGGCAAACTCGTCGGAAGTCACATTGCGAATACAATTGCCACTGGTTTGAATGGCATGCATTTCCACCTCGGCCAGCTCAGCGAGAATATCGGGAACTTCTTCCAGTTGTGGCCAGTTGAACTGGATATTCTGGCGGGTGGTGATATGGCAGTAACCCTTGTCGTATTGCCGGGCGATATGGGCCAGCTTCCTGAGCTGTTTGGAGTTCAGCAGGCCGTAGGGCACCGCTATGCGCAACATGGGTGCCAGGCGCTGGATGTAAAGCCCGTTCTGCAGTCGCAGGGGCAGAAACTCTTCTTCGGCGATTTCTCCGGCCAGATAGCGACGGGTCTGATCGCGGAACTGGGCGACACGCTCGTTGACAATTTGTTGATCGTGCTGGTCGTAGATATACATGGGGTATTCTGCTGGTATAACTTTTTCGACTCCGTTGCAGGGCCAGTTTTGACCACTTAGACGGCGATGGCGGATGATACCTGTTTGCCCTGTCGATAAGAACCTGTTTTTGGTTATAACGATATTTTTTTGCAATATAGCCAATATGTGGCGGGTTTAGAGGGGGACAGAGCGAGCTGATGTTGATAGAATTCGCGGCTTTCTGAACGGGTTGAGGGTAACAGACCATGCAAGAGCAAATTAATCAGGATGTCGAGCCAGTCGTCGCTGTCGGCGAGCAGCAGGCAGGTTTTGATGAAGTTGACGGATCTGCCGATAGCAAAACAGATGCTATTGCGGCACTGGCGATGACCTCTATTGTGGTCCTGGCCGTTGTACTCTGGCTGATGGAGCTATAGGCTTCACAGCAAGCGGCTGAAGGCGGCCTCTGGCCGCTTTTTTATTTGTTTAGAATTCCCAACACCAAATTCCCAACACCAATGGAGACAATATGTCCCTGTCCATGTTTGAGATAATTGTGCTGCCAAACGGTGATATTGCCCTGCAGCGGGCGTCCGAACCGGGAGAACCTGTGGTCAGAATCTGTTTCTCATCACGGGCAAAATCCTACCTGCAAGATCACCAGATGGATATCGCGCGGGCAATGATTGATGCCGGTATTGAAGAGTTCGAGTCTCTTGATCCCTTCAACCAGCAAGATGATGAAGTGCCTGATGAGGCCCTGCCGCAGGACAGGGTTCTGCACTGACAGACACACATCTATCTGCGCAGCACACCAACACTCAAGCCTTCGATGGAGAATGACTGCGTGCGCAGGTCGACCTCGATCGGTTTCAGTTCCTCATTCTCCGGCAACAGCCTGACGAGATAGGGCTTGCTGCCTTTCTGAAAACGTTTGACGGTTACCTCATCGTCAACCCTGGCGACCACCACCTCGCCATTGCGGGCAGTAGCGGCTTTGTGCACGACAAGTAAATCGCCGTCCATGATACCGATGTCTTTCATGCTCATACCTTGCACACGCAGCAGGTAGTCAGCCGTCGGATGAAACAGGTCGGCGGGAATATTGATGTGGTCTTCAATGTTTTCCACAGCGAGCAGTGGATCACCGGCTGCCACTCTGCCGACAAGGGGGATACCGGGCTCGGGGGAGTCCACCAGGCGAATGCCCCGGGATGCCCCGGAGATCATCTCGATCACACCCTTGCGAGCCAGGGCGCGGAGATGCTCTTCTGCTGCATTCGGGGATTTGAAACCAAACTCTTCAGCGATCTCGGCACGAGTGGGTGGATATCCCGTTTCCTGCAGTCGAGTTTTGATCAGGTCGAGTACTTGCTGTTGCCGAGCCGTCAGTTTCGGTGAATTTTGCATGAGATACCCGCTATCTGTGAATATATACACTGTTATTGTATACAGTATTGGGGCCAAAGCAACGCCCAGGCTGGGTATCAGGCGATAAAAATCTGTGATGGGTTCCTGTCTCAGGGCTATACTGTGGCCTGAGAAGGGGGCTATAACCATGGTTGAAACAGAAGTTTCAGATGCCTGGCGGATACTGCGAATCCAGTCTGAACTTGTTGACGGCATTGAGGTGTTGAAAGCGATCGGCAACCAGGCAGTGACGGTTTTCGGTGGCGCCAGGTTTGAGGAGGATTCTGAATATTACCAGGAAGCCCTGAAACTGGGGTATCTGCTCGGTGAGGCGGGTGTATCTGTGATCACCGGGGGAGGCCCCGGAGCGATGGAGGCCGCCAACCGTGGCTGTTTCCAGTCGCCCAGTAAAACGGCAGGGCTCAATATCAAGCTCCCCAGAGAGCAGGCCTCTAACCCCTATCAGGACGTCAGTCTCGATTTCCGTTATTTTTTCGTGCGGAAATTTATGTTCGTCAAGCACGCCATTGGTTTTGTAATTTTCCCCGGCGGTTACGGCACTCTGGATGAGTTGTTTGAGGCTCTCACGCTGGTGCAGACGCACAAGGTAAGGCCGTTCCCGATTGTGCTGGTCAACAGGGACTACTGGCGGGGCCTGGTGGACTGGATAGAAAACAGCATGTTGCAGAGTGGCTGCATTGATCCCGAGGAGCGGGAGCTTTTCAAGGTGGTGGAAACTGCCGATGAGGCCGCAACAATCATTTTGCAGCACGTGAAATCACTGCAGACGGAAAAGGTCATTGAGCTCTAGTGCCTCGCTAGAGCTCATCCATACCGAAGGTTGTATCGGGTTCAACCATTGACAGCGGATCATTCATGTCCTGCGGATGATAGACCTCATCGGCATCGTGGCTGTCTTCTTCGCTCAATTCATAGCTGGAACGCCAGTCTTCAGGTGCTTCGGCGGGCAGTAACAGCAGCTGACGCCAGGTATCAAAATCAATCTCGCTAACCTCACCATCAAGATACTGAACCTCAACAGTGGCGGCGTGTTCATCGACAGCAACCACTTCAAAGACCAGATCTTCCTCTGCATCCTGGTACCAACTTCCTACGACAGGGACTTGTGAAGCCATGACAATCACCTTCTTTTTTGTTTGCCCTGATAACGTAACACTGTGGTCGGTTTACTGCATCTGATATAGGACAAGTGGCGGGTCGATTCCGGGCCGGTTCAAATAGGCCCCCTGTAAAGAATTTGTCGTAAGTTCTTTAATTTCAGTAGTTTTTCCCTGGCAGCAGTTTCTGCTAATCATTAATTGCGATATTCCGCCATGCTTTAAATGAAAAAAATATCTAAAAAACGGAGAAATATGTCGTCATCCTAGAAGTCTGCGTTGACAACAAACAACGCGTTTCTTATGTTGCCAAGCTGAATTCACAAGGATCAAAATCCCATGCCCATCGGCCCATTGATGCTCGACCTTGAAGGACTGAGCCTGACCCAGGATGAAAGGCGGCTGCTCTTGCACCCTATGGTCGGTGCAGTCATATTTTTTGCCCGCAATTATGAGAGCAGACAGCAACTTTGTTGTCTTGTCGGGGAGATTCGATCGCTGCGCCCGGAACTCTTGCTTTGCGTGGATCAGGAGGGCGGTCGCGTACAGCGCTTTCGCGAGGGTTTTACCCGAATCCCCCCAATGCAGAAACTGGGCGACAAACTGGCGGCCGGCGAGGAAGATGCTGCCCAGCTTCTCCGGGACAGCGGCTGGCTGATGGCGGCGGAGGTTCTGAGCTGTGGCGTCGATTTCAGTTTTGCGCCGGTTCTGGATATCGATCGCAACCGCTGCGAGGTCATTGCCGACCGATCATTTTGTGATGAGCCGGCCCTGGTGACCCAGGCCGCCGGCTATTTTATCAGCGGTATGCATGAGGCGGGCATGGCGGCAACCGGCAAACATTTTCCCGGGCACGGCGGTGTCGCGGGAGACAGTCACCTGGAAACCCCCTATGACACCCGTTCTCTGGAGGAAATACGGCAGCGGGACATGCAGCCGTTTGTTGACCTGAAAGACGATCTGGATGCGGTGATGCCGGCGCATATCGTGTTTCCGAACATTGATGGCAATGCCGTCGGTTTTTCCCGTTTCTGGCTGCAACAGGTATTGCGACAGGAATTGGGCTTTGACGGTGTCATTTTCAGCGATGACCTGTCGATGAAGGGTGCAGATGTCGCCGGCGGGTATCGGGATAAAGCGCTGGCAGCGCTCGAGGCCGGCTGTGATATGGTGCTGGTGTGTAATGATCGGGCCGGGGCGTTGGAAGTTCTGCGTGTTCTCGAAGAGGAGGGTGAGGTGCGCCTGTCTGCGCAATCTGCATCCAGGCTGGCGCGGATGGCGATGAAACAGAGCCCGGATATCGAGGAACTGAAACAGCTTGCGCGATGGCAGCGTGTTGTCTCCCAGCTTGAGAACCTGTAACTAACTAAGAAAGGCGGATGCTATGGCAATGCTGAAAGCCCTGGAAGATTGGCTGGTGCAATATACCCGGGAAGGTTATTTGTGGATGGTTGAAATTTTCCTGATCGTTTTTATTGCCCTGCTGCTGGGTTATCTGGTCAATAAGATTATTGACCGGCTTGAAATCCACGCCGCCAAAACGGCCAATGTCTGGGATGACGCCTTTATCGAGGCCTGGCGCAGTCCCGCTGTCTGGGCGATCTGGATTATCGGCGTTAATCTTGCGCTCGGTGTTTCTGCCCGGGTGATGGACTCCGACTGGTACAACCTGGTGGATACCCTCAACAGGGTCGCCATTATTTTTCTGGTGTCACTGTTCCTCATCAAGTTCAGTCGTCGCGCCGAACGCAACCTAGTGCACCCGGAATATATGCAAGAGCCGATGGATGAAACCACGGTGTTGGCGATCGGAAAATTAATACGCGCCGCGGTCATAATCACTGCAATTCTTATCACCATGCAGGTGTTTGGTTACAGTATATCCGGCGTGTTGGCCTTTGGCGGCATGATGATTTATCTGGATCGACCCTTTAAAGTCGGTGACTGGGTGCGTTCGCCGGACCAGCAAATCGAAGGCACTGTCGAGGATGTCGGCTGGCGACTTACCCGTATTCGCACCTTCGACAAACGTCCCCTTTACATACCCAACTCCGTCTTTACCCATATCTCGGTCGAGAATCCATCGCGCATGTTGAACCGCCGGATCTATGAAACCGTAGGTATCCGCTACGACG
>JBFFTH010000007.1:0-28792 GCA_041571855.1 Porticoccaceae bacterium | reverse complement strand
GATCGCTGCAAGGCTGCTGCACAGGTAGAAACCGACGGTTTTCAGGCCCAGGCGCCCCAACCCGGTTTCGCCCCCGAGCCCGGAGATACCACAGATAATGGAGGACATCACCAGCGGCACGATGATCATTTTCAGGGCGCTGAGGAACAGGGTGCCAAGAAAATCAAAGGCATCGTAAAAACTGATCCCGAGCCAGCTGCCGTTGGTTCCGGCCAGCACGCCCGCCACCACGGCAGCGAGTATGGCTATCAGTATCTGCCAGTGAAGTTTAATTTGCCCCATTGCTGTTTCCCGCTGATCGAACGTGCATGCATCTTGCCCTGCCCACCCAGGACAAGCAACCGGCGCTTTTTTTCCCAACGAGCAGGGTACATAATCAGCCGCATGCGAAATTCTTTAAACCTGTTGTTGCTTGCTTGCTCCGCGCTACCCTTTGCGGCGCTGGCGGAAGGTCAAAAAACACCCTGGACGCTGAATATGTACCTGGAAAATGACCTGGTCAACAACACCGATCAGGGCTACACCAACGGCATTCGTTTTTCCTGGATCTCCCCCGATATCAGCTCCTATGTGGACGACCCCGCACTGCCCGACTGGATCAGGAAAGCCAACCGGAATTTGTCTTTTTTCCACGAAGGAGTCGACGGTCTCGACCGGCGCTTCGTTGTCACCCTCGGGCAACTGATGTTCACCCCCGAGGATATAGCAGAAACGAAACTGATCGAGGACGACCGCCCCTACGCCGGTTACCTCTACCTGGGCTTTGCCTACCATACCCGCAGCGATCATCAACTCGACACCGTAGAAATTAACCTGGGCATTGTTGGCCCTTCCTCATTTGCAGAGGAGGCCCAGGACTTCATCCACGGTTATACCGATTCCGACGAGGCCCAGGGCTGGGAAAACCAGTTGCAGGATGAGGCGGCGATGCAGTTGGTCTACGAGCACAAGCGCCGCTATAGCATCAGGGAAAACTGGCCGGAACAGGATTTTATACCCCATGCCGGCATCAGCATCGGCAATGTGGGCAGCTACCTCAATGTTGGTGCCGAATACAGGATTGGCTGGCAATTGGCAGATGATTTTGGCACCTCGGCGGTACGCCCCGGCAGCGACAACAGCGCTCCCGGACAGCCGCTGGCAGAGTGCCCGCGAATCATCTGCGGCCTGCATGCCTACATCGGCGTGGATGGCCGATGGATCGCCCGCAATATTTTTCTCGATGGCAATACCTTCAAGGACAGCCACAGCGTCGACAAGCGCAACGAGGTTGCCGACCTCTACGTGGGTTTTGGTTTTAACCTGCAGCACTGGAAGATTTCCTACTCCCAGGTTTTTCGTACCCGTGAATTTGAGCAGCAGGACGAATCGCAAAAATACGGGTTACTGTCCATTTCCTATCACTGGTAAAATGCCCCGGTTCTTTTAAGCAGTGACATAAGGTGCGTTTTTTGCCCTCTTCCCGTTTTTCCAATAACAAGTTCCACCGCGAACCCAACTGGCGCAGCTATTTGCGTGTGCCATCGTCAGCCGTGCCGCCGGCGCTACGCGGCTGGTTGCTGGACCAGGGATCACTCACGGAGCGGTTAATCGATGCCAGCCATAACCGGTTTCGGGTAGAAATTCTCAAGCAGCGGATTGAAAAGCCCCGGCTCTCGGAGCGACTGGCGCTCAGGCTGCCAATGGCCGCCATGGGGCTGGTGCGGGAGGTGCTGCTTCTGGGCGATGACACGCCCTGGGTTTATGCCCGCAGCATACTGCCACTGAAATCGCTGACCGGCCCACTGCGGCGCTTGCGCCGACTGGATGATCGCCCCCTCGGCGCACTGTTATTCCGCGACCCGACCATGCTGCGTGGACCGATTGAAATCGCCTGCATAACGCCCGGAAACAGCCCCCTGCCGAGAGAAATACGGCATTTTCAGCAGCCGCTCTGGGGGCGACGCTCGGTGTTCTGGCTGTCGGGCAAATCGCTGCTGGTAAGCGAGATTTTTTTACCGTCATTTACCCCTTACAATAGCCCACTGAACCTGTCGCCCCAAAACCTGCCTGAATGAAACTGGAATCTTTCAAACAACGGCTGCCGGACTACCTGGCACTGATTCGCTTTGACCGGCCAATCGGCACCCTGCTGTTACTGTGGCCGACATTGTGGGCACTTTGGCTTGCTGCTGGCGGGCTGCCCAGTTTTAAGAACCTGCTGATTTTTTCTCTCGGCGTTTTCCTGATGCGCAGCGCAGGTTGTGCAATCAACGATTTCGCCGACCGCAACGTGGATGGCTGGGTACAACGGACCTCACAGCGGCCCATGGCGACCGGCAGGGTTTCGCCCCGGGAGGCAGTATTGCTGTTTCTGGTGCTCTGTCTGACCGCCTTTATATTGGTGCTGTTTACCAATCGCCTCACTGTCTACCTGTCATTTGCCGGGGCGGCACTGGCCTTCTGTTACCCCTTTATGAAGCGCTATACCCACCTGCCGCAGATTGTGCTCGGGGCTGCCTTCAGTTGGGCGATACCGATGGCTTTTGCGGCGGAAACCAACTCGCTGCCACCGCAGCTGTGGACACTGTACGTGGCCAATGTACTGTGGACCGTGGTTTACGACACCTTTTACGCCATGGTGGATCGCGATGACGACCTGAAAATCGGTGTCAAATCCACTGCCGTCCTGTTTGGCGATATGGATATTCCCATCACCTTCAGCCTGCAGATTATGGTAATCGTCGCTCTGCTGATGACAGGTGCGAATTTTGATCGCGGGCTGTTCTACTTTCTCGGCGTGGCGATAGCGGCAATGCTTTTCCTCAGGCAGCAGCACATGATTCGGTTTCGGGAGCGGGAGCAATGCTTCAAGGCTTTCCTGCAAAACAATCGCGTCGGGTGGGTTATTTTTATCGGCCTGGTTCTGGACTACCATCTGCCTCTTTCGCAATAGTGTCGTCCCTGTCATGAAATTGTCATCAATACGGTTATGTAATAGGCTTGGACATGCACCTATAGCTGTCAGCCTATGCAAAATAAAACCATTCTGATTGTCGACGACGAGCAGGCCATTCGCGAGATGGTGAAAATCGCTCTCGATCTCGTGGGCTTCAACTGCCTCGAAGCAGAAAATGCGCAAATTGCCCACGGGCTGATTATTGATGAGAACCCGGACCTGGTATTGCTGGACTGGATGATGCCCGGTACCAGCGGCATAGAATTACTGCGCCGACTGCGCCGCGAGGACCTGACCGCAAAACTGCCTGTCATTATGCTGACAGCCAAGGCCACTGAGGATAACGTGATACAGGGCCTGGATGTCGGCGCTGACGACTATCTCGTCAAACCCTTTTCTCCGCGGGAATTGGTCGCGCGCATCAATGCCATCCTGCGCCGCCAGCAAACCCTTGTTGCTGAAGAGCCACTGACCGCGGGGCGACTGCTGCTGGATCCTTCCAGTCACCGCGTGACCATCGGCGATACGGCGGTGTCGATGGGACCGACCGAATACCGCCTGCTGGCCTTCTTCATGAGCCACCAGGAACGGGTATACACTCGCGACCAGATTCTGGACCACGTCTGGGGAGGCAATATCTATGTGGATGAGCGCACCGTTGACGTTCATATCCGGCGGCTGAGAAAGGCGCTCTGCCATCAGGGTCACGACCGTTTCGTGCAAACTGTGCGCGGCGCGGGCTATCGCTTTTCTTCCAAGGGTGTCGAGCTCGATAGCGCTGATTAGCACACCGCCATCTTAAGCCTGGAGAACATCGTGCAAAACGGGTTACAGAAAGAGCTTCGCCAGATCATCCTGCTCGGACTTTTTTTGCTCGTCCTTGGGCTGCTTAACGGACGCATCCTGATAACACTTCTGCTTGGCATGACTCTCTACATGGCCTGGACTTTCCTCCATGTATTCGAGCTTTTCCGCTGGCTCAACAGCGGCCGAACCCAACCGCCGCCCGATGCCTATGGCGTCTGGGGCGACATCACCGACCAGCTCTACCGACTGCAGCAACAAAATGCCAGGGCGCTGGAGGCACAGAGCGACATCCTCAACCGGGTTCGACTTGTCACCGAGGCCCTCGACCAGGGGATAGTTCTGCTCGACGAGCAGCTGGAAATCGACTGGTGGAACCCGGCCAGCGAAAAGTTGCTGGGGCTGAAAAAGGATGATCGCCATCAGGCCATCACCAACCTGCTGCGGGCGCCGGAATTTGTCAATTTCATGCATCGCAGGGCTTTTAAAAAAGACCTGGAAATGACCTCCCCGATCGATGATCAGGTCTCACTGCTGATTTCGGCTGCGCTGTTCGACAATAACAATATCGTGCTGGTAATCCGGGATATTAGCCCGTTGCGAAGAATCGATCGGATGCGTACCGATTTTGTTGCCAATGTCTCCCATGAACTGCGCACACCGCTGACCGTCCTGTCGGGCTACATAGAGACACTGCAGGACAACGCGGAAAGTCTGCCGCCAGCCTGGCACAAGGCGCTGGCACAGATGCAGCAACAGACGCTGCGCATGAATACGCTGGCCAACGACCTGTCGCTGCTGTCCAATATCGAAGCCCGCGAACAGAAACGGCCCACTGGCGAAGTCCGCCTCTTTCCCCTGCTCGAGCAAATTGCCAGGGATGCCGAGGCGTTGATGAAGGAAGACCATTCCCTGGAAATGACCTGTCCCCAGGACCTGACCCTGATCGGCGACCAGGACGAGCTCTACAGCGCGTTTTCAAACCTGGTGATGAATGCCATAAAGCACAACCCGGGGGGCTGTAATGTGCAACTAACTGCCGAAAATACCGACAGTGCTACCATCGTCAGCGTCTCTGATGACGGCATAGGCATCGACTCGAAACATATCGGGCGACTCACGGAACGTTTCTATAAAGTCGACCAGAGCCGTAGCGGCAAAACCGGCGGAACCGGGCTGGGACTGGCGATCGTCAAACACATTGTCCTCCACCACCACGGCACGCTCAGCATTCAGGGCAAGCCCGGTGAGGGCATCACCTTTCGCTGCCGCTTTGCCCACTGAGTTGCCCCGCTTTCCAGAACGGGATCCCTCTCAGGGACACCGCCACCTGCTAGAATCGACCTGGCCCAATGTCTAGAGGATTGATTATGAAAATGCGCTTACTGCTGGTTTTTATCCTGGGCGCGCTCTCCCTCACGGCACTGGCGGCGAGCAAGGTCGAGATCGATGTCAGCGTCGAGGAGGCGCTGAACACCTTGTATGCGGACAGTCCTGCAGCCAGAAAACTGGCCAGCCGGGCCAAGGGCATACTGGTCTTTCCCAAGGTCTACAAGGCCGGCATTGGCATTGGCGGGGAATACGGTGAAGGCTCACTGCTGATCGGCGGTAAACCTGCCACCTACTACAGTATCGCTGCCGCATCCATTGGCTTCCAGCTGGGCGCCCAGATGAAATCCCAGGTGCTGATGTTTATGACTGCCGATGCCCTCAATAAATTTCGCCAAAGCGACGGCTGGGAGGCCGGCGTCGATGGCAGTGTTGCGGTCGCACAATTTGGTGTGGGCGGCGAGATCGATACCCAAACAGCGCAACAGCCGATTATCGGCTTTATTTTTTCCAACAAGGGACTGATGTATAACCTGACCCTGGAAGGCTCGAAAATTACCCCGATTACGCGCTGATCAACGCTGCCAGACCAGCAGGCGATTTTGGCTCGGCATCGGGTTGTCTTCAACCAGCCTGAAATCTGCTGCCACGGCAAGCGCGTTCACTTTTTCAAAATCGCGGATACCCTGGTGCGGCGCCTGCTGTTTTAACCAGGCATCAAATTTCTCGTTGCTCGGCGAGGTGTATCTGCCGTGGTAATTAAATGGCCCGTAGATCACCAGGGTGCCACTTTCCGACAGCAGCCGATCGATAACGCGGAACAGGTTTTCGACATTTTGCCAGGACAGAATATGGCAGGTATTTGCGCTAAACACGGCATCCGCTTCCAGCCATGGCGGCGGTTGCCGGCAAACATCCAGGGTAAGGGGTCGCAGCAGGTTTGAGGAGGGATATTCATCAATCCAGCGATTGATCCCGGGATGATTGTCCGCAAGGTCACTGGTTTGCCAGCTAAGGTGCGGCAGACGCGGCGCCATAAATACCGCATGCTGACCTGTGCCGCTGCCGATCTCCAGCACTTTTCGACTGCGAGCAAAAACCCTTACCAACTCCGACAGTATTGGCCCCCTGTTATTTTCACAGGACTGGGAAAAAGGCTTTTCCACCCTCAATCGGCAACTCAGGCTGCGTCCCGGGTGAAGACCCAGTCAGACGATGAAGACATCGCCTGGTTAAAGCGGTATCCCTCCAGGTCAAACTGTTTGATTTTTTCCCGATCTTCAATGCGGTTTTCAATGATGTATCGGCTCATCAAACCGCGGGCTTTTTTGGCATAAAAACTGATGATCTTGTAGCTGCCGTTTTTCAGGTCCTTGAACACGGGTGTAATAATTTCCCCGTCAAGCTTGCGGGTGTTAACCGCCTTGAAATATTCATTGGAAGCGAGATTGACCAGCACACCTTGCCCTTGCTTTTGCAGCGCGCTGTTCAATCCGTCGGTAATCTTGTCGCCCCAGAATTGATAGAGGTTTTCCCCGCCCTTGTTGGCAAACTTTGTTCCCATTTCCAGGCGGTATGGCTGCATCAGGTCCAGCGGCCGCAACAACCCGTAGAGCCCGGATAAAATCCGCAGGTGCTGCTGTGCCCACTGCAGATCTTTCTCACTCATTTCCCCCGCCTGCAAGCCCGTGTAGACGTCGCCCTTGAAAGCCAGAACCGCCTGGCGGGCATTGTCGGTAGTAAAGGGCCGATGCCAGTCCTGGTAACGGTTGAAGTTAAGTACACCCAGTTTGTCGCTGATCTTCATCAGCGATGAGATATCCTGGGGTGACAACTCCCTGAGCTGTTCAATCAACCCTGCTGCATCATCGAGGTAGTCGGGCATTGAGTGTGCATCAATGGCTACAGGCGTTTCATAGTCCAGAGTTTTTGCCGGGGATATGACCAGAAGCATTTTATTTCCAGGTTTCGTGACAATTTATTCGGCCTGCGATAGTAACCTGTCGCTCGATCTGCACTCAAGTCAGTTGTCAGCAATGTCCACAGCCTGTTCAAGCCAGCTGGCCAGGACTTTTCCGGGTGCATGACTGTCTAAAGGCCGTCTGAGGGCCTCAAGGCGCCCTTTTCAGGATTCTTGTATTCCCCAGCACGACCATTGAACCGCATTGCCAGCACCAAAACACACCTTATACTTGACTTCATAAACCCGATAAAAGGATGCCACCGTGTTAACACTGTTCCGCCCGTTAATATTCGCCGCCCTGTCGCTGGCGTTGGCCAGCTGCACGGTTAACCCGGTGACCGGGAAGAGTGAACTCTCGCTGGTTTCCGCCCAGCAGGAAGTCGCCATTGGTGCGGAAAACTTCAGGCCCTCGCAGCAAGCCCAGGGCGGCCGCTACTCCATCGACCCCGGCCTCCAGCTCTATGTTTCCGATATCGGCAAAAAGCTGGCCGCTGTCAGCGATCGCCCCGACTTGCCCTATGAGTTCGTGGTACTCAACAATTCTGTGCCCAACGCCTGGGCTCTGCCCGGTGGCAAGATAGCCGTCAACCGAGGCCTGCTGCTGCACCTGGAGGATGAAGCGCAACTGGCGGCAGTACTGGCCCATGAAATCGTCCACGCTGCGGCTCGGCACAGCGCCTCGCGCATGACCACCGGCACGCTGATGAACATCGGCGTCGCCGCTCTCGGCATGGCCAGTCAGAGTTATGGCCTTGGCCAGGCAGGTTCCTCCTTCGCCCGGCTCGGGGCATCTGCCTGGATGGCAAAGTACAGTCGCGATGATGAACTGGAATCCGACGCCTACGGCATGAATTATATGGTCCGCGCCGGCTATGACCCCTATGCCGCGGTACGCCTGCAGGAAACCTTCGTGAAACTGAGCCAGGATCGCAACCAGGACTTCATCAGCGGACTGTTTGCCAGCCACCCCCCTTCCCAGGCGCGGGTCACCGCCAATCTCACCAGGGCGATGACACTGCCCAAAGGCCAGAATTTCCGCGAGCGCTATCAACGGGCGATCGCCCAGCTGCAACGGGATAAACCCGCTTACGAGGCCGAAAGCCGGGCCATCGTGGCGCTCAACGAAAAAGACCCGGCGAAGGCATTAGCGGAACTCGATAAGGCGATTAAGGTTCAGCCTGACGAGAGCTACTTCTGGGAGTTGCGCGGCCATGCCTGGAAAATGCAAAAAAATTACAGCAATGCCGAAAAATCATTTGCTACCGCGATCCGCAAAAACCCGGATCTTTTCAGCCCCCACCTGGCTCGCGGGCTTTTGCGCTTTCAACAGGGTAACAAAGCCGGCGCCAGAGCCGACCTTGAGAACAGTTTCCAGCGCTTACCTACCCCGGTCGGGAGCTTTTTTCTCGGCGAAATTGCCGCAGCGGCCGGGGAGAAGCCTGCAGCGGTGAGGTATTACCAGCAGGCAGCCAATGGCCAGGGGGAAATTGGCCAGCGGGCGAGAGAGCGCCTGTCTACCCTGGAACTGGCAACATCGCCCGCCAAGTATATTCTCTCGCAAGCCTATGTCGGCAATGGCGGCTACCTGTATATCGCCATTAAAAACAACAGCGCGGTCGCCGTTAGTGACATTCGCGTGGAACTCACGGAAATGGTCAGTGCCTTTCAGAGTGGACCTGTGAGGACACTGGATGTAAACGGTTCCCTGGCACCCGGTCAGCAGCTGAGTATCAGTACCGGCATTGGGCCCTTCAAGACGGAAGAAGCCGCCGGGAAGTTTCGCACCCGGGTGACTTCTGCCCGCCCGGGGAACTAGTGCCTGCTTCATAGACGCTGAAAGGGCGGCCTCTTCAGACCGCCCTTTCAGGCTGGATTTGCTGTCAGTGATGAAAAATCCGGCCGACGCCGGTTGACGATGCTATTTCCCGTTTATTTTTTCAACGGCAGACTGGTGAACCTGGTCTATCTGCCCGACAGCGCTGATATTAATCCCAAGATCTTTCAGCAAGCCGTCCTTGAGGCTGTAAATCAAGCCGTGAACGGTTAAGTTCTGTCCCCGCTCCCAGGCGTCCTGGACAATGCTGGTCTTGCAGACATTGACTGCCTGCTCAACCACATTCAGTTCGCAGACCCGATCGTATACAGCCTGCTCATTGGCGCCTTCTTCCAGGTAGACATTGTGGATTCGCTGTACATCCTGGATGTTGCGCAACCAGTTATCAATCAGGCCGAGGCGCGCATTTTGGACTGCGCCCATAACACCACCACAACCATAGTGCCCGCAGACAATGATGTGCTTGACCTGGAGATACTCGACCGCATAGTGCATCACCGACAGGCAGTTGAGATCGGTGTGAACCACCATATTGGCAATATTGCGGTGAACAAACACTTCCCCGGGGGCCTTGCCGACAATCTGGTTGGCGGGTACCCGGCTGTCCGAACAGCCTATCCACAGATACTCCGGCGCCTGCTGCTTGGAAAGATTCTCAAAATACTGCGCATCTGTCTGTTTGATCGACTCCGCCCAGGCAACATTGTTTTCAAATAATTCTTTCATATCTCAACTCCGGGTAACTGGCAGATAATGAGTCTAAGCATTTTTCGTCCACAAAAAAACCGGAATTTTACTCCGGTTTTTTCACTTCCTCGGGGCTCGGACTCAACCGTTATCGCTGTGGCGAATATCCCTGCCCTCGACCAGGTAAACCACATGCTCACAGATGTTCTTGGCATGGTCGCCAATGCGCTCCAGGGAACGAAGCACCCACATCACATCCAGCGAGCGGGAAATACTGCGCGGGTCTTCCATCATGTAAGTGATCATCTCGCGCATCGCCGAGCTGTAGTCCAGGTCGATTTTGTTATCTTTTTCCATGGTTTTTATCGCTTCTGCCGAATCAAAGCGGGCAAAGGCATCCAGGGTGCTGCGAATCATTTTTATCACGCTTTCGCCGATGTGGCGAACCTCACGATAGCCCTTGCCTTCATCGCCCGTTTCCGACAGCTTGATCGCCATCTTGGCAATTTTCTGTGCTTCATCGCCGGCACGCTCGAGATCGCGCACTGCCCTGGAGACGGCCATCACCATGCGCAGGTCACTTGCAGTTGGCTGGCGCCGGGCAATGAGCGTGGTTATCGATTCGTCCAGCGTCATTTCCATATTGTCAATGTGCTCTTCCGCTTCTATCACCTGGGCTGCGAGGCCACTGTCTGCCTCTTCCACCGCCAGCAGTGCATCGGCCACCTGTTTTTCTACCAGGCCACCCATCTCCAGCATCCGGGTTTTGATGTCTTCCAGCTCTTGGTTGAATTGTCTGGATATGTGCATATCAAACTGAATCTTGTCCATCTCTAGGCCTCTCTTGGCTCCCAATTAATATTATCCAAATCTGCCAGTGATATAGGCTTCCGTTAACTCGTGCTCCGGCGAGGTAAAAACCTTTTCGGTTTCATTCACCTCCACCAGGTGGCCAAGGTGAAAATAGGCCGTTCTGTGAGACACACGCGCCGCCTGCTGCATGGAGTGAGTCACCATGGCAATGGTGTACTTTGCCGCAAGTTCAGTAATCAGTTCCTCAATCTTTGCCGTGGCGATCGGGTCCAGTGCCGAGCAGGGTTCATCCATCAGAATCACCTCGGGACTGATGGCGATAGCGCGGGCGATACAAAGCCGCTGCTGCTGGCCACCGGAAAGCCCGGTACCCGACTGATGGAGGCGATCCTTGACTTCGTTCCAGAGCCCCGCACGCGTCAGGCTGATTTCAACCAGTTCATCCAGTTCAACTTTCCTGCTGGCAAGGCCGTGCAGGCGCGGACCGTAGGCCACGTTGTCGTAAATGGATTTCGGGAATGGGTTGGGCTTCTGGAAGACCATGCCCACCCTGGCACGCAGTGCCACCGGATCCATTTTATCGCCGTAGATATCTTCATCCTCGAGGGTCAGCTGACCCGTCACGCGACAGCCGTCGACGGTATCATTCATGCGATTGATACTGCGCAGGAAAGTTGACTTGCCACAACCGGAGGGTCCAATCATGGCGAGCACTTCATTCTGGCCGATATCCACGCTGACATTGTGGATAGCCTGCTTGTCACCGTAGAAAACATTGACATTGCGCATGGACATTTTCGGCTTGTCCACCAGTGGCACACCTATTGTCTGTTCCGGGTGCACCACCTCCTCGGGCCGCGTATTCGGACCAAGATTCATTCTGGACAATCCTGTTTTTGCTTCATTCATTTTCTTCACCAGCTCGTTTCATTACCGCATCAGGTCAAAAATACAAGGCTACCAGCGCCTTTCCAGTCGCTTGCGCAAGATAACCGCAAGGGTATTCATCGTGATCAAAAAGGCCAGCAACACCATGATTGCTGCCGAAGTCTTCTCCACAAACGCCCGTTCAGGGCTGTCTGACCAGAGGAAAATCTGTACCGGCAACACTGTACCCGGATCCGTAAAGCCGGCCGGAATATCGACGATAAATGCCACCATGCCGATCATCAGCAGCGGCGCGGTTTCACCCAGTGCCTGGGCCATGCCGATAATGGTGCCGGTCATCATCCCGGGCATGGCCAGCGGCAACACGTGGTGCAATGCCACCTGCATCGGCGAGGCCCCGATCCCTATCGCCGCCTCGCGAATGGACGGAGGCACGGCCTTGATGGCAGCGCGACTGGAAATAATGATGGTTGGCAGCGTCATCAGGGTCAGCACCAGGCCACCCACCAGCGGCACGGAGCGTGGCACACCGAATATGTTGATGAAGATCGCCAACCCCAGAAGGCCATAAATAATCGATGGCACTGCCGCGAGGTTGTTGATGTTGACCTCGATGATTTCGGTGAGGCGATTGCGTGGCGCAAACTCCTCGAGATAAATTGCTGCCGCCACACCGATCGGAAATGACAGCGCCAGCGTCACGGCCAGTGTCAGCAGCGAGCCCACAGCGGCACCCCAGATACCGGCCATTTCCGGCTCCCTGGAATCTCCATTGACAAAAAAGGTGCGGTTGAAACGCAGCTCGATCTGGTCGCTGTCGATCAGTTCGTCAATCCAGCCCTGACGTTGTTTGCTCATCCGGCCGACAAAGGCTCCGCCCTCATCACCGAGAGATTTGAAATAGGTATCGACATCATCGTCGGCGAGAAACCAGCGCGTTTCGGTCTGGCCCAGAAGTTCGGGGTTTGCCGCCAGCCTGTCGCGCAGCTCGTACTGCGCGCCGCTACTGATGACGCCGTAGAGATCGCGCTTCTCGCGACGGCTCGAGGCATCGGGAAAGCGTTCCCGCAGCGAACTTTTCACTAACCCCTGAAAGTCTGCCAGCGCAAGCTGTTGGCTGTCCGTGACCGAACGAATACCGAGGATATCGCTGTCATAGGTCACGGTCAGCTGGATATAGGTCTGGCGAAATGCGCCGTGTCCCTTGCTGATAATATCGGTAAACAGCACCAGCACACACAACAGGCCGAAGCTGACGGCAGCCATACCGCAGGCGCGAAAACGCTTTTCCGAGCGGTATCTTTTTTTCAGGCTGTTCTCAATCAGCTCACGGCGTTCTTGGTCTAGATTACTCATATTGCTCTCGATATTTTTTCACTACGCGCAGGGCGATTACGTTCAACACCAGGGTCACCGCAAACAGCATCAGGCCGAGGGCAAAGGCAGCCAGGGTTTTGGGGCTGTCAAATTCCTGGTCGCCCACCAGCAGGGTAACGATCTGCACTGTCACCGTGGTCACCGCCTCCATCGGGTTGACGGTCAGGTTTGCCGCCAGGCCTGCCGCCATGACCACAATCATGGTTTCACCAATGGCGCGGGAGACGGCCAGCAGTACACCGCCGACAATACCGGGCAATGCAGCCGGGAAAATCACCTGTTTCATGGTCTCGGACTTTGTAGCCCCCATGGCAAGGGATCCCTCGCGCATCGTCTGGGGTACCGCATTGATGACATCATCCGCCAGCGATGACACAAAGGGGATAATCATCACCCCCATCACCAGCCCGGCCGCCAGCGCACTCTCGGAAGAAACCTCCAACCCGAGCCCGGCGCCGGCATTGCGCAACGCCGGCGCAACGGTTAGCGCGGCAAAGAAGCCGTAGACAACGGTGGGAATGCCGGCCAGGATCTCCAGTGCCGGCTTGGCAAAAGCGCGCATCTTGGGCCCGGCATAGTCTGACAGATAAATCGCCGACATCAGGCCGCTGGGCACCGCCACCAGCATGGCGATAAAGGAAATCAGCAGGGTGCCGACAAACAGGGGAATCGCGCCAAAGCTGCCGGAAGATCCCACCTGGTCACTGCGCAGCGCCATTTGCGGGCTCCACTGGGTGCCAAAGAAAAATTCGGTCACCGGTACCATCTGGAAAAAGCGCAGCGATTCAAACAGCACCGATAACAGTATTCCCACCGTGGTGAAAATCGCCACCGAGGCACAGGCCATTATCACGCCGTTAAACACTCTTTCCACCTGTTGCCGGGCCCGCAGTTTTGGCGAGATCTTGAACCAGCCCCATGCCGCACCGAGCACCGACAGAGACAGCACAGAGGCCGTCATCAGGCGCTGGCCATAACCGTGCAGATCCACCAAATGCTCGGCAGCTGCCACCACTGCCGGGTCTGCAGAGTCTGCACGCAGCGCGCCACTGGCAATATTTTCAATGCTGTTGAGCAACAGGTTTTGCTCTGCCAGGGTCTGCGGCTGCATCTGGACGGGTAAACCGGCCAACACCATTTGCCGGATAATGCTGTCATCCAGCATCAGCCAGGCCGTCAACAGCACCAGCGCCGGAACTGCACACCAGATGGCCGCGCGCATCCCGTAAAAAAAGGGCAGCGAATGCAGGTGACGGATGCCACCGAGCGGCTGCGCCATGGCCACGGATCGCCCCCTGGCCATCAAGTAGGCTACAGCGGTGAGCACCAGGAGCACTGCAAGCAGATTGGTTATTTGCATTTTTCGCTACTCTTTCGCTACAGATTCTCTGAGTCTGAAAAAGGGCCCGGCTTTTGCCAGGCCCGGTTTTTACAGCGCCATTTCAAAGGGAAGAAATGAGCCCTGTCTTTTAGTGATTCAGCATATCCGCTGTCATCGTATTTTGCCCGGCGATATCCGCCGCAAACTTGCTGCGCAGTTCAGCCGGCATCGGGATCATACCCTTGTCAGTCAGATAGCCCTCTTCGCCCCAGGCCTTTTCGCTGCTGAACTCTGCCGCGTAACCGTCGATACCGGGAACGACACCAATATGGGCTTTCTTCATATAAAAGTACAGTGGACGGGCAATGCTGTAGGACTTGTCGGCAATGGTCTCAAACTCGGGTGCTACGCCCTCGACCAGTGAGCCCTGAACCTTGTCGATGTTCTGGTCAAGGAAAGAGAAACCGAAAATTCCCAGAGCATTCGGGTTGGCTTCCAGCTTCTGCACGATCAGGTTATCGTTTTCACCCGCTTCGACGTAGTGGCCGTCTTCACGGATACCGTGGGCAACGGCCTGGAACACCTTCTTCCCCTTGGCATTGAAAGCCTCCGCGGGAATACCCAGTTGTGCCATCAGGGCCTTGATCTCTGACTCGTCCTTGGAAGCACGCAGCGCGGCCAGATCGGCAAAACTCTTGGCACCCCCTTCCATTGCCAGCTCGACAAAGGCATCACGGGTTCCGGAAGTCGGGGGCGGACCCAGCACCTCGATTTTTGTGTTCGGCAGCGTCGGATTAACGTCTTTCCAGGTCTTGTGGGGGTTGTCGATCAGCACACCGTCCGGCCCGGGAACCTTGGCCGCCAATGCCAGGAAAAGGTCCTTACGAGTCAGTTCCATTTGCGGAGCGGAGTTGGCGTTAGCCACCACAATACCGTCGTAACCGATCAGTACTTCGACAATATCGGTCACACCGTTTTTCTGACACAACTCAAACTCGGAGGCTTTCATACGGCGTGACGCATTGGTGATATCCGGGTGCTCAGTGCCCACGCCCGAACAGAATAGCTTCATCCCGCCACCGGAGCCGGTGGATTCAATTTTCGGCGTCGGGCTGCCCGTGGAGCGACCAAAGCGCTCGGCCACGACAGTGGCGAACGGATAAACGGTAGAAGAGCCGACGATACTTACGTAGTCACGTGCCGCTGCCATGGTATTTCCGGCACCCAGTGCGAGAGTCATCGCGACACCGGCCATTGTTAATGTCTTTGTCTTTTTCATATTATTTGCCTCCAGGGCTTGTCTGTTAAATTCGCATACAGGCTAATTCCAGATCGTGACAACTATATGAAAAGATTATGACAGTTTTGTTACATAGTTCCAGCCGCCCTCCCTGTTAGCCCCAGCCAAAAACCCTTACAATTCGCGAAATTTTTTATTCGCCCGATTATGTACACCCGACTCGAACAACTCAGCCACTGGATTGATCGTGTAACCGAGCTTACCGGACGCGCCATTGCCTGGCTGACCCTGGCAATGATGGCGGCGATTTGTGCCGTGGTAGTGATGCGCTACTTTCTGCAACTCGGCTCGATCGCCCTGCAGGAATCTGTTACCTACCTCCATGCCACCGTCTTTATGCTGGGTGCCGCCTACACCCTCAAGCAGGGGGGCCATGTCAGAGTGGACATCTTTTACCAGCGCTTTTCATCCCGCCAGCAGGCGCTGGTCGATGTTGTCGGCGGACTGCTGTTCCTGCTGCCAGTTTGCCTGTTTATCCTCTTTTCCTGCTGGGATTACGTGGCCAGCAGTTGGGCTATTCGCGAGGCTTCCAGCGAGCGCCAGGGACTGGCCTTTGTCTACTTGCTGAAAACACTGTTGATCGCCATGCCAGTCACCCTGCTGTTGCAGGGACTGGCGGAAATCATCAAGAACCTGTTATTCGTTCTGGGCTTGGGCGGCACACACACCGAAAAATCCCCCGAGGAAATGGTGTGATCGTCGAATACATCCCCCTGTTGATGTTCCTGATGGTCTGCCTGGTACTGCTGGCAGGCTACCCGGTGGCATTTTCCCTGGCTGGCACTGCGTTATTGTTTGCCCTGGTTGGCAACGCAACCGGTCATTTTGATATGGCATTTCTGCATGCCCTACCCAACAGGCTGTTTGGCATCGTCGATAATACGACCCTGATCGCGGTGCCGCTTTTCGTACTGATGGGGGTAATGCTGGAAAAATCAAAACTCGCCGAAGACCTGCTTGACAGCATGGCGCTGCTGTTTGGCCGCTTTCGCGGCGGGCTGGGTATTTCGGTCGTCATTGTCGGCATGCTGCTGGCAGCCAGCACGGGTATTGTCGGCGCCACTGTCGTCACCATGGGCCTGATGTCATTGCCCACCATGCTGAAACGCGGCTATTCTCCGGCTCTTGCCACCGGCTCAATCTGCGCCACCGGTACCCTGGGACAGATTATTCCACCCTCCATCGCGCTGGTGCTGCTGGGTGACATTCTCTCCACCGCTTACCAGCAGGCACAGCTGAGTATGGGCATATTTACCCCGAAGACGGTTTCCGTGGGGGATCTGTTTGTCGGTGCAATTATCCCCGGTCTGATGCTGGTCGCCGCCTATATTCTGTTCCTGTTGCTGGCGGTCCGGATGCGCCCCGGCTCGATAGCGGAGAACCCGGCCCCGGGAGAGCTGACGATTGATGCATCGCGCTTGTTGCGGAGCCTGTTGCCGCCAACCCTGTTGATCATCGCCGTTCTCGGTTCAATCCTCAGCGGTGCCGCTACCCCCACAGAAGCGGCCGGTGTCGGCGCCATGGGCGCCACCCTGTTGGCACTGGCGCGCCGGCAGTTGACCCTCGACAGGCTGCTGGAGGTGACCCGCCAGACGACCCAGATTACTGCCATGGTGTTTATGATTCTGATCGGCGCAGCGGTTTTCTCGCTGGTATTTCGCGGTTTTGGCGGCGACGAGATGGTTGAGCAGGTCTTCAGCCAGGTTCCCGGCGGTGTCTTCGGAGCAACCCTGCTGGTGATGGTCGTGATCTTCCTGCTCGGTTTTATCCTCGATTTTATCGAAATTACCTTTGTGGTCGTGCCCATCGTTGGTCCCATCCTGCTGGCCATGGGTCTCGACCCGATCTGGCTGGGGATTATGATTGCGCTCAACCTGCAGACCTCTTTCCTGACACCCCCGTTTGGTTTTGCCCTGTTTTATCTGCGCGGAGTGGCGCCGGCCAGCGTGGAAACAGCCGATATCTACCGCGGTGTCGTACCCTTTATTGCCATCCAGTTACTGCTGCTGGCAGCCCTTGCGGTCTGGCCACCGCTGGCCACCTGGCTGCCATCGGTTGTATTCTCCAACTGATCCCGAAACTAGAAGGTACCAACGTGTCTGTTATCAACAAACCCATGCGCCCGCGGGGAGACTTAATGCTGCAAACGCTGGCGATGCCCGCCGACACCAACGTCAACGGCGATATTTTTGGCGGGTGGCTGTTGTCGCAGATGGATATCGGCAGCGGCATCATGGCAGGACGCCGCAGCCAGGGGCGATGCGTC
This sequence comes from Porticoccaceae bacterium, assembly GCA_041571855.1. Classification (GTDB taxonomy): domain Bacteria; phylum Pseudomonadota; class Gammaproteobacteria; order Pseudomonadales; family Porticoccaceae; genus JACKOF01. The sequence continues at coordinate 11,272 of JBFFTH010000007.1, read as the reverse complement.
ACGGTTGCCGTCAGTGGCATGACATTCCTTGAACCGGTGCCCGTTGGTGCTATCGTCAGTTGCTACTGTGAAATGGTGAAAACCGGCACAACCTCCATGACCATCTGGGTAGAGGTGTGGATTAACATTGAGACCACCAATGTCCCGGTGAAGGTTACCGAAGGCACTTTTATCTATGTGGCCATCGACAACGAGGGCAAGCCGAGAGCTCTACCCCCGCAGTCCTGACCGAGCCCTGCTATCAGCTATCCAGGGTCTTCAGGTAGTCGACCAGTTCCTGGTAACCGCCCAGGTGTTTTTCGCCGTGGAAAACCTGTGGCACGGAACGCACCGGCTTGCCGACCGTTTTTTCCAGGTCAGCCTGGGAAATGTTTTCTGCCTGGATATCGACGTACTTTACCGGCAAACCCTTCTGCTCCAGGACTTTCTTGGCTTGCACGCAAAACCCGCAACCGGGACGACCAAAGACTGTAAAGTTTTCCATTGTGCTCTCCTCTTAAGATGTATTCGTTATATATGTTGCCCTAAACAAGATAATAGCTCTAATTAATAGTTTTTAACGGCTTGATTGAAAATTCAAATAGCTTTATCAGCGGCCAATTATTGTTAAGCTTCCGCAACGCACCCGTACTCATCGGATTCAGCCGCCATGCCTGTGATTATCGAAAAAAATGCCCCTCTCTACACCGTGATTATCGACCGTCCCGAAGCAAAAAATGCGGTCGACCGGCCGACCGCAGAAGCGCTAGCGGACGCCTTTGCCGCGTTTGATCGGGACGATGAGTTTTCCGTAGCCATTCTCTGTGGGGCCGGCGGCACTTTCTGTGCCGGCGCAGACCTGAAAGCGATTGCCAGTGAGGATAAAGGTCGCATCAATCGGCTCGACCCGGAGGGTTGCGGCCCCATGGGCCCGACCCGAATGCAGCTCGGAAAACCGGTGATCGCCGCAGTTTCCGGTTACGCGGTGGCCGGGGGTATGGAGCTGGCGCTGTGGTGCGATCTCAGGGTGATGGAAGAAACCGCCACCATGGGCGTTTTCTGTCGCCGCTTTGGCGTGCCGCTAATTGATGGCGGCACCGTGCGCCTGCCGCGCCTGGTCGGCATGAGCCATGCCCTTGACCTGATAATGACCGGTCGCCCGGTGGATGCCAAAGAAGCCAAGGCCATCGGCCTCGCCAATCGCATCGTGCCCCACGACTGCGCCAGGCAGGAGGCGGAAAAACTGGCGCTGGAAATTGCCCAATTTCCCCAGCAGTGCCTTCGTCATGACCGGCTCAGCGCCTACGAGCAGTGGAACCTGTCCGCGCCGGAAGCACTGGCCAATGAATTCAACCACGGGATGATCCCGCTGTCAGGGGGCGAAAGTGCCAGCGGAGCTGGCGAGTTCGCCAGGGGCAAGGGAAAACACGGGAAGTTTTAACATCACGCCGCTGCGTATCTTAGCGGCCATGCATCTGTGGGTCACCGGGGCACTAACCGAATAGCTTGCTTTTGCATCTACCAAGATGCCAACTGCGCACTATCGCGGTGAACCCCATCAATGGCCTGTCCAAGTCCACTGCGGGGTGCATAGCGTTTTGTTTGCTGCGCAATGTTCAATTTATTCCTTTTGCCGCATAAAATGCTCCGCTGTTATGAACCTGCTCCCTAAAGTGAGGATATCTAATGGAACGATTTTTTGAGCGCACACTGTACACAGCGAGGTGGCTGCTGGCACCCATTTACCTTGGTTTGAGTGCCGCCATTCTGTTTCTGGGCATCAAGTTCTTTCAGGAAGTGATTCATGTTTTTCCGATGATTTTCAGTATGAAAGAATCCGACCTCGTGCTGGTTATCCTCGCGCTGGTGGATTTGTCGCTGGTCGGCGGCCTGCTGGTGATGGTGATGTTTTCCGGCTACGAAAACTTCGTCTCAAAGATAGACCTGGACGAAGACGATGACAAACTGGGCTGGCTCGGCAAGATGGATGCCAGTTCATTGAAGAACAAGGTGGCAGCGTCTATTGTCGCCATCTCTTCAATCCACCTCCTGCAGATTTTTATGTCTGCCCAAACCGTGCCCAATGATAAAATTCTCTGGTATATCGTGTTGCACATCACTTTTGTTGTGTCAGCTTTTGCCATGGGCTATCTGGACAAAATTACCAAAGAGTCTGGAAACTAGGCTTTCCTGCCTTTAGGGGGAAATCCACTTTTTCAAAAAATTCATTTTTTAATCGGGGTACACCAGTGAGAAGGCTTGTCACTTTTTTAATTTTTATTTTTGCAATTTCCTCTGTCCATGCAGCCAGTGATTTACTGGTAACGAAGAAAGTTTTTATGGATATCAGCATAGGCGGAAATGCTGCTGAACGAGTTGTTATTGGCCTCTTCGGGGACACGGTTCCAAGGACGGTTGATAATTTTTATGGCCTGGTAACCCATGAAAAAGGCTACGGTTATAAGGGGTCAATATTTCACCGCGTGATCCCCGGCTTTATGATGCAGGGCGGCGATTTCACCAATGGTAACGGCACCGGCGGAAAATCCATTTATGGCGAAAAATTTGCAGATGAAAACTTCAAGCTTCGACATACAGGCGCGGGCTGGCTGTCGATGGCCAATGCCGGGCCTGACACCAATGGCTCACAATTTTTTATTACCTTCACCAAAACCCCCTGGCTCGACTACAGGCACGTCGTCTTCGGCAAGGTGCTTGAGGGCATGGATGTTGTCAGGAAAATCGAGCAGGCAGAAACCGACGGCAGGGACAAACCGATACAGGACATCGTTATTGAAGATTGCGGTGCAATAGCGCTAGAAGAGCCTTTTGTCGCTTCCGGGGATTAACCCCAGGAGGCAATGGCGTATCACCCGTTAGCCCTGCAAATGTTTCAGCGGCTTCACATCCTGGCAGGTGCCACGCCCTGCTTTCGCAAGTGTGATGCAGCGCGGACAGGCGTTTTCTGTTCGCATGCATCACAGCAGGTGTTTCATAAACAATGCGGCAGTGGCATAACGCCTCTTTAGCGACCTCGGCAGCGCACCAGGTGCGCCAGTAACTCAATGTGGGGGGTATGGGGAAACTGGTCCAGCGGCTGCACTTCACGAAGTGAAAATCCCTCGCGATAGAGGATTTCTGCATCGCGAACAAAGGTCGCCGGGTTGCATGAAATGTAAAAAATATCCGTGAGCTTTTTGCTCATTTTTTTATCCTCGGCAAACAGTCCATCAATGCCTTTAAAACCATCTCGCGGCGGATCCAGCACCAGTATTTCAGCATCCGGGTTTTGCCGGAAAACCCCCGCAACTTTTTCCGGCAAAAACAGGTTGGTTCGCTGAATTCTTACAGCGGGTATTTGTTTTTTGGCCAATTCCTCGACTGCATCATCCGCGCCCTCAAGCGCCAGGATATTTTCAAAACCGGCAGCGGAAATCACCTCGGTAAAATTGCCGGAACCGGCAAAAAATTCCACGACTTTGGCAGATTTGTTTTTCTGATTTCTTACCGCCTCAAGTTTTTCCTGCAACCATTGGCGCATTTTCCTGTTCTGCGCGCTATTGCCCTGCCTGAAGGGCCTGCGCTGATTGACGGCTATTTCTGCTGCTGAAATTTCGTCGTCTATATCCAGGGTATTCCACTCAGCAATTCTTCGATTCCTGCTGCGATTTTTTGTCCGTTTTGGTTTCAGGTCCTGGCGCGGAAAAGTTCGCAAAAGTTGCCGCAGCGTATGCCGATTTTTTTCATTCAAGATCAGGCAATCCACGATCGGCGCAATATCACGACTGCCCGCTGTAACATAACCTATTTTTTCACCATCGGTTTTGAACTGTGCGCGATTTCGGTAGCCGAAAATCTCAGGAGAACCCCAGGCAGGCTTGATTATTTTTTCGAGGTTTTTATCGATTTTTTCCAGCAGCTTTCTTACCCGAAGCTGTTTGACATTCAACTGCTCCGGGTAAGAAATAAACTGCCACGGGCAGCCGCCACATTTTCCCTTTCTGAAGCCGTGATGCTCGCAGGCAGCATCAATTCTGTGAGGCGACTTTTCATGCAGGGACACCAGTTCGGCAAAACCATAGCGTCCCTTGAAGCCGGTAATACGAAACTCGCCGGTCTCCCCAACCCAGACACCGGGGACAAAAAATGTTTTACCCCCGGGATGCTGGACAACTCCGCTGCCCTCGCTGGATATATCCCGCACAGTTGAGATAAAACATTCTTTGAGTGCAGGCATCTTGGTTGTCGAACAGGCTGATCAGGAGTAAGCGACGTTATTCAATGCCCGGGTAGACAATCCCCAGCCATTTTTCTGCGCTCAGGAATCCGTCACCCCACTCGTCATCAAGGTCGGCAAGGGGCTTTTGCTCGATCACCTGCTGCAATGACAGGCCTTCCGCCTTCAGCCCTTGCAGGCGGACCATTACTTTCTGCAGCATCTCCCGATAGGCCATAAGGTCGGTACTGTTGCCCACCGGTCCGTGGCCGGGAATGATAACGGTGTCAGAATCGACCATAGCGATGATTTGACCGGCCGCTGCCACCATACCCGCCAGGCTGCCGCCGTGCTCGACATCGATAAAGGGATAAAAGCCATTGAACCAGATATCGCCGGTATGAAGGATGTTGGCGTTTACAAAACGCACCACGCTGTCGCCATCGGTATGGGCCGGTGGCAAATGCACCACCGCAACCGTCTCGCCGTTAAAATGCAGGCGCAGGTCGTCATCATAAGTGATAACCGGAAGTGCCTCCTGGGGTGAGGGCGGCAAGCTGACGCCCAGCGCTTCGATTTTGTTCTCAACTTCCATCTGGGCGCGAACCTGGTCGTGGGCAATAATTACCGCTCCGCGCTTGGCCAGATTTTCGTTACCCCCGGTGTGATCAAGATGCCAGTGGGTATTGACCAGGAACCTCGGTGCACTGCCGCCGAGCTCCGCCACCTCGGCCAGGATCCTGTCCGACAACTGGGCATATTGGTCATCCACCATAAGGGTGCCGTCCTCCCCCAGCGACACGGCAATATTGCCGCCCTCGCCAAACACCACGTAAATACCCTCGCCCAGTTGCTGGCTTTTGATCTCGACGCTTTGCCAGTGTTGATGGGCAGTGACACCTGCAGACATGGCCAGCAGGGCCAACCCGGCCAGCCATTTTTTAACCGCCACTAGAACAGGTCCTCGATAGACAGATAGCGCTCGCCACTATCGTAACTGAAGATCAGGACCCTGCTTCCCTCGGGGATTTCATCCAGTTTCTGCTGCACTGCAGCCAGCGATGCACCGGAGGAAATACCGACAAAAATACCCTCTTCAAGGGCACAGCGACGGGCCATCTCAAAGGCGTCCTCCTCGCTGACCTGGACCGTGCCATCGAGCAGATCAACGTTGAGCACGCCGGGAATAAAGCCGGCACCGATGCCCTGGATTCTGTGCAACCCCTTTTCACCACCACTGATCACCGGTGATTTTTCCGGCTCTACTGCCCACACCTTGATGTCTGGATAGGCTTCCTTCAGCGCTTCACCACAACCGGTGATATGGCCACCGGTGCCGACCCCGGTAATCAGGAAATCCAGGCCTTCCGGAAAGTCGTCAATGATCTCCTTGGCGGTGGTATTGCGGTGAATTTCCACATTGGCGGGGTTGTTGAACTGTTGAGGCATCCAGCCTTTGTCACTTGCAGCCAGTATTTCCTCGGCCTTTGCGATGCATCCTCCCATACCCAGTTCCTTCGGCGTCAACACCAGGTCTGCGCCAAGCGCTTTCAGGTAGCGGCGACGTTCTATCGACATGGATTCAGGCATGGTCAGAATCAGCTTGTAACCCTTAACGGCACAGACCAGGGCCAGGCCAATGCCGGTATTGCCAGAGGTGGGTTCGACAATAACGGTGTCCCTGTCAACCAACCCCTTCGCTTCCGCATCCTCTATCATTGCCAGGGCAATACGATCCTTGATGCTCGCCCCCGGATTAAATCGCTCTGCCTTCATCCACACTTCAATCCGGTCACCAAACAGTTTATTGATACGGATGTGCGGGGTGTTGCCGATGGCTTCCAGGATATTGTTGTATTTCATTTCAAACCCTCTCTGTTAGTTCTGCTTGATTTGTTTGATGAATGCGTTGGCCTGGTCTATTGACGCCTGCATCCGCGAGATCAGCTGATTGACATCGGCATTGACCGTATTCAACTCGCCCCTGAGCGCGGAAATCGCCCGGGCGTTGAGGTTATGTTTCAGGTATAGCACCTGGTCGTGCAGCGTGCGCAGCACCGGCTGTACACTTGCCTCGGCTTTTTTCATACTGCGAATGAGTCGCTGGTACTGGTAACGGGTGTCATGTAACTGTTTAGCGCTACTCTCGCGCAGGCGTGAATTACTGTATTCACCCAGCTCATCTTCCCACTCGTCAAACAGGTCTTCCGCTACATCCTCGACTGCGCCAATATGCTGGCTGATCGCCTCGGCCGCAGCGGCACTGTCTTCGTATTCTGCATTTAATTTCCGGTAGAGCTTTTCCAGGTTGCCGCCATCGTAGTTCACCACCGCCCGGTATTGCTCCAGTGCGTCCCTGAACTGCTCCTGTGCGTCCTCCTGTGCATCCCGGGTTTCCCCGATCCTGTCAACCAGAATGTCGCGCTTGTGAACACCCACTTTCTCCCAGGCACTGTAGTAGGCGGTTTCACACCCGGAAAGAAAAGCTGCAAGCAGCAGGATGGCCGGCAAGCCGTATATTTTGTGGAGCAATACTTTCATTTTGCGATTCGGTGAGCTTTCGACCTCGGTTCAACAGCTTACAAGAAAACCCCGTGCCACTAAACGCTAAAACCCTGCCATTTCCCCTTATATTACCGTCGTCTGGACCTTATAATTGCCAGCCTTCTCTTTTAACTAACCGTTTTGTCCGCAGGGGATTCATGCTGTCACAGACCACACCGGATGTTGCTACTTTCCAGGGCCTGATTCTGGCCCTGCAACAATTTTGGGCGCGACACGGCTGCGTCATCCTGCAGCCACTTGATATGGAGGTTGGCGCCGGCACCTTTCATCCCGCCACGTTTCTTCGCGCCATCGGTCCCGAAACCTGGAACAGCGCCTATGTTCAGCCCTGTCGCCGCCCCACCGATGGCCGCTACGGGGAAAACCCCAACCGCCTGCAGCACTACTACCAGTATCAGGTGGTATTGAAACCCTCACCCGACAATATCCAGGACCTGTATCTCGACTCCCTGCGGGAACTTGGCATTGATCCGCTGGTCCACGATATCCGCTTTGTCGAAGACAACTGGGAATCACCCACCCTGGGTGCATGGGGGCTGGGCTGGGAGGTCTGGCTGAACGGAATGGAGGTGACCCAGTTCACCTATTTCCAGCAGGTCGGAGGCCTTGAGTGTTACCCGGTCACCGGCGAAATAACCTATGGCCTTGAGCGGATCGCAATGTACCTGCAAGGCGTCGACAGCATATTTGACCTGGTCTGGACCGTGGGTCCGGCAGGCAAAGTGACCTACGGGGATGTGTTTCACCAGAACGAAGTGGAGATGTCCGCCTACAATTTTGAACAGGCGGACGTGGACTATCTTTTCCACAGCTTTGATGTCTGCGAGCGCGAGAGTCAGCGCCTTATCGAGGAAGGCCTGCCACTGCCGGCCTATGAGTTGGTGATGAAGGCCTCTCATGCCTTCAACCTGCTTGATGCGCGCCACGCCATTTCAGTCACCGAGCGCCAGCGCTTCATTCTGCGTGTGCGCACCCTGGCCCGCGCCGTGGCCCAGGCTTATTTCGATTCCCGACTGGCGCTGGGCTTCCCGCTGGCTTCAACGGCCCTGGCCGAAGAAGTGACAAAGCTGGCGGAGGTGCAGTCATGAGTGCAGCGGATAAATCCAATCTCCTGGTTGAGATCGGTACCGAAGAACTGCCCCCCAAGGCGCTGCGTTCCCTGTCCGAAGCTTTTCTGGACGCCGTCAGCCAGCGACTCTCTGCGCTCGGCCTCAGCTTTGCCAGCGCCAGGCCCTTCGCCGCGCCAAGGCGCCTGGCCATTCTGGTCGAGGCGCTGGACAGGGAAACGCCCAGCAAGCAAGTCGTCAACTGGGGGCCGCCCACCCGGGTCGCCTTTGACGACAGTGGCAATCCTTCGCGCGCGGCCGAGGCTTTTGCCGCTAAAAACGGCTTGGCCGTGGACAAACTGCGAGACTGTATCGAAAACGACGGCAAGCAGGACAAGCTATGCTTCCGAACTACCGAGGCCGGCCAGCCGGTCTCCCGGCTGCTGGGCGAACTCACTGAAAACGCTCTCGCCGCACTGCCTATCCCCAAGCGCATGCGCTGGGGCGCGAAGAAAGTAGAATTTGTCCGCCCTGTTCACTGGGTGGTCATGCTACTCGATGACAAGACCGTGCCTGCGACGGTCATGGGCCTGCAGGCTGGCAATTGCTCCCGTGGACACCGCTTCCACAGCAAGGGTGAGATCAGCATCGGCAGCGCCAGCAGCTACCCGGATGAACTCCGCAAAGCTTACGTGGTTGCCGATTTTAGCGAGCGGCGTGAAATCATCCGCTCGGGTGTTGTCACCGCCGCAAAGCAGGCGGGGGGCACGGTGGTAATCGACGATGAGCTGCTGGATGAAGTAACGGCTCTCAACGAGTGGCCGGTTCCCCTGCTGGGTCGTTTCGATGATCGCTTTCTGGAGGTGCCGGCGGAAGCGCTTATCTCCTCCATGAAGGAACACCAGAAGTATTTTCATGTGGTCGATGACAACGGCAAACTGCTGCCTCTGTTTATCACCGTCGCCAATCTCGAAAGCCGCGACCCGGCCCAGGTTATCAGCGGCAATGAACGGGTGATTCGGCCCCGTCTAGCCGATGCCGCGTTCTTTTATCAAACAGACCTTAAAACCTCCCTTGCCGATCGCCGCGAATCGCTCAAGTCGATCGTTTTCCAGACACAGCTTGGCTCAATTTATGACAAGACAGCCCGCGTCGCCAACCTCGCCGAGCAGCTGGCCACCAAGGTAGGTGCTGAACCGCTTCACGCTAGGCGTGCCGGCGAATTATGCAAGTCAGACCGGGTCAGTGAAATGGTGCTTGAGTTCGACAAGCTGCAGGGCATCATGGGGCGCTACTACGCTCTCAATGATGGCGAACACCCCGAGGTGGCTGAAGCATTGATGGAGCAATACCTGCCCAGGTTTTCCGGTGACAAAATACCGGCCACAGCGACTGGTGCAGCCCTGGCGCTGGCCGATCGAATAGACACCCTGGTCGGTATCTTTGGCATTGGGCAGAAGCCTTCCGGGTCACGCGACCCCTTCGCCCTGCGCCGCGCCAGCCTGGGCGTATTGCGCATTATTGTGGAGCGCGGCATCGACCTCGATCTGCGTTCCACGATCGATTATGCCGCCTTACAGCACGGAGATTCACTGACCGCATCAAATTTATGCGAGCAAGTACTTACTTACATGCTGGAACGCTTCAGGGCCTGGTATGAGGACGAAAACATAGCGCCTGAAGTATTCCTTTCCGTGGCCGCCAAAAACCTCGGCAACCCGCTTGATATACACCAGCGGGTCCACGCGGTACAGGCGTTTTCCCAGCTCCCGGAGGCTGCGGCACTGGCTGCAGCCAACAAACGTGTTTCCAACATTCTTGCCAGGGAGATGGGCATCGGCGAGGACGTTGACAGCACATTACTTACCGATCCCGCAGAAAAGAATCTGGCGCTCGAACTTTCTTCGCTTAACGACAAGGTACAACCACTCCTGGCCCAGCGCGACTACACCAATGCGCTCAAGCAACTTGCCCGGTTGCGGGAACCTGTCGATCGATTCTTTGATGACGTCATGGTTATGGTCGATGACGCTGCGCTGCGCAGCAACCGTTTGACCTTGCTTCTGCAGCTACGTAACCTGTTTCTGGAAGTTGCAGATATCTCACTGTTGGTGCCGGCAAAATGAAACTGGTTATTCTTGATCGCGACGGTGTCATCAACTACGACTCCGACGCCTATGTAAAATCGGTTGAGGAGTGGATTCCGATCGAGGGCAGTATCGACGCCATTGCCCGCCTCAGCAGGACTGGCTTTACCGTGGTTGTCGCCACCAACCAGTCGGGGCTGTCTCGAGGCTACTTTGACCTGGACGACCTCGAAGCCATGCACGCCCGCCTCAACGGGTTGGTAAATGACGCCGGCGGAGAGTTGCAGGGTATTTTCTACTGCCCTCATGGACCGGACGACGGTTGTAACTGCCGCAAGCCCATGCCTGGCCTGCTTGATGCCATCGCCGAAGAACTGGATGCGGATCTTACCGGCGCCACTGTCATTGGCGACAGCCTTCGCGACCTGCAAGCAGGGGTGGCCAGGGGTTGTCGTGTTTTCCTGGTGCGGACTGGTAAGGGCGGTAAGACTGAACAGGAACTTGCAGCGCAAACCAATCCGCAACTGTCCTCAGCGAAAGTATTTGATAATCTATCTGCTGCTGTAGATTTTTTACTCGCCGAAGTATAGAAAGGAAATCACTATAAAAGGTAAACCGCAGCCAATGAAACAAACCGTTCTCTTTGTGCGTTCCCTGTTGTTTTCTATTGGAACCATACCAGTGATTATCCTTTTCGCTACCTTTGCCTGTACGCTTGGCCCACTGATGCCCTACCGTATCCGGCAGGAGATCGTTACCTGGGCCAATGCCTTTATCGTATTCTGGCTTAATTTAACCTGCGGTGTGCGGCTGAAAGTTGAAGGGCTGGAAAATATTCCCAAGACCCCCTGCGTGGTCGCAGCCAAGCACCAGTCTGCCTGGGAAACCTACTACCTGCAGCGTTTGCTGCGCCCTGTCAGCACCATCCTGAAAAGGGAGTTGCTCAAGATCCCGTTCTTCGGCTGGGGACTTTATTTTATGCACCCCATAGCCATTGACCGCGGCAACCCGCGGGTGGCAATGAAGCAGGTCCAAAGCCAGGGTCTGCTGCGCCTGAAACAGGGCAATAACGTACTGGTTTTCCCGGAAGGCACCCGTGTGCCCTTTGGCGAGGAGGGCAAATATGCCCGCAGTGCGGCCTCGCTGGCCGTGGCCGCCGGTGTTCCACTTGTTCCCGTCGCCCACAACGCTGGCTACTGCTGGCCTGCCGGCGGCTTTTACAAAAGACCGGGCATGATACACGTGATCATTGGAAAGCCCATTGACCCTGAAGGAAGGGACAGCCGCAGCCTGACCGAGCAAACACGTAACTGGATCGAAGCCACCCAGCAAACCCTGTCACACAAACGATAATCCCCTCTGGCTGCAGCAACCCGGTT
>JBFFTH010000006.1:0-28884 GCA_041571855.1 Porticoccaceae bacterium | reverse complement strand
GTAACCGATAAATTTAGCCAGACTGTTTTATTACGGGCATAAAAAAACCGGGTTAGCTAAGTAACCCGGTTTTGTTTGTAAAGTCTAAAATTTAACTTAGAACTTGTAACCAACGCTTACCATGTAAACCCAGGGGTCGACTTCTACGTCAGTTTCAACGATGGCAGATTTGCCTGCTGAATCAGTGAAGGTAAACTCGGCAGTAGTACCAATGTCGAGGTACCACACCTGGGCACTCAGGAGCCAGTGGTCACCAAGTGCGTAGTCAAAACCGGCCTCCAGCGCCAAGCCTACTGAGTCATCGAGCTCCAGATCTCCACTGCCGAACACAGCCTCCAGCTCATCGTCGATGTCTTCGTCAAAGAAGGTAGTGTAGTTTACACCCGCGCCAACATTGGGCTGAAAAGCGGAATCATTATCGCAGAAGAAATATTGCAGGGTGATAGAGGGCGGCAAGTGCTCAATAGAGCCAGCTTCAAGGCCTAAATCATTTACTGAGAGATCGTGCTCGAACGGCGTCGCAGCCAGAACACCAATACCCAGGTTATCGGCCAGCATGTAAGTGTAGGTGATTCCCAGCTGAGTGTTGTTATCAACGTTGGCTTCCACGCCGGGAAGAGCAACTCCATTGAGCTCAAGCGCATCACTGTTTTCTGTCGGCGCGACCATTGCCGCACCCAAGCGCAGGATATTATCACCTGCTTCATAAGACATAACGTCGGCCGCCCCCATCAGAAGAACAGAACCCAGCAATGCCGCTATCGGGGTTTTCTTGAACATAAACTTCTCCTCAAGTTGTTTTTGTTTATTTCGGCACACATTAGAGCAAATTCTCAAGCGTGTACAGTTGATTTAAATTAAATCTACAGCAAAGAAACATACCGTTTTTAGATGTACTTTTTCAACCTTTTCATACTTTTTAAACTTTGCTGCCGCCCAGACACTGCGGAGAATCGGGAGCCTTACCCCTTGCAGCCCATTCATCCGGGGTGTAGGTGTGCAGCGCCAGCGCATGGACACCGCCCGCCAACTCCTCCGCGAGTGCACCGTAAACCTGCTGGTGCCTCTGTACAAGACGCTTATCCTCGAAGCAATCCGCCACCAGCAAGACCTTGAAATGGGTTTCAGAATTGGGTGGCACGCTGTGCATGTGACTCTCGTTGGTAACTTCCAGATGCACCGGGCTAAAGCGCGAAGTCAGTTTCTCGGTTATTCGCTGCTGGATCATCATTTTCTTTATTCCCATCGGGTGAATGGCTGATAAGGCCGGATTATAAATAACTTTGTCTCGCTGACAGTTGCATTAGTCTCAAGCCACCTTACAATCCCCACCTTGCATTTACGGCTGTTGAAACGCAACAAACAGGCCATTTTATGAGCATCAAAGCCCTTCTTGAAGAAAAAGTTCTCTCTGCCATGGCTGCAGCAGGGATACCCGCTGAATGCGCGGCCCATGTGACGGCCAGCACCAGGCCGGATTTTGGCGATTTCCAGGCCAACGGGGCCATGGCCGCCGCCAAGAAGATGAAGACCAATCCCCGCGAACTGGCCCAGCAAATCCTCAACAACCTGGACCTTGGCGGCATTGCGGAAAAAACAGAAATAGCCGGCCCCGGATTTATCAATATTTTCCTGGCCAGTGATTTTCTTGCCAGGCAACTGGAAACATCTTCCTCTATCCACCACCCCCGGGAGGAGGCATCCGTCCAGACTATCGTTGTCGACTACTCCGGGCCCAACCTGGCCAAGGAAATGCATGTTGGCCACCTTCGCAGCACCATCATCGGCGATGCCGTTGTGCGCGTCATGGAGCAACTTGGCCACAGGGTAATCCGCCAGAATCACATGGGCGACTGGGGCACCCAGTTTGGCATGCTGATAGCCGAACTGGAGCAACATATCGGCCAGGGTGAACAGGCAGAGCTCGCCTTAAGCGACCTGGAAGCCTTTTACCAGCAAGCCAAGCGACACTTTGACCAAGATCAGTCCTTCGCCAGCAAGGCGCGGGAGTACGTGGTTAAACTTCAGTCCGGTGATCAGCACTGTCGCAAGCTCTGGCAGCAGTTTATCGACATCTCAATTGCTCACAGTGAAGATATCTACAAAGCGCTCAATGTCACCCTGCGACACCAGGATATCCGGGCGGAAAGTGCCTATAACCCGGACCTTCAAAACATCATTGCCACACTGAAATCCCAAAACCTGGCGGTAGAGGATCAGGGAGCGCAAGTGGTGTTCCTTGAAGAACTGGCCGACAAAAATGGTAAGCCCAGCCCTGTTATCGTACAGAAGTCCGATGGCGGCTACCTCTATGCCACTACTGATCTCGCCGCCCTGCGTTACCGCAGCGACGTGCTGAAGGCCGACCGGGTGCTCTATTTTATCGATGCCCGGCAGTCGCTCCATATGAAACAGGTCTTCACCCTGTCCCGCAAAGCGGGCCTGGTCGATAACCGGATCAGCCTGGAACACCACGCCTTCGGCACCATGATGGGCAAGGACGGCAAGCCATTTAAAACCCGTACCGGCGGCACGGTAAAATTGGCCGACCTGTTGCAGGAAGCCAGGCAACGGGCGGAGGCCCTGGTGCTGGAGAAAAATCCTGAGCTCTCGCTGGAGGAAGCCTCGGAGATTGGCCGCAAGGTGGGGATTGGCGCAGTAAAATACGCAGACCTCAGCAAAACACGCACCAACGATTACATTTTCGACTGGGACGCCATGCTCAGCTTCGAGGGCAACACAGCTCCCTATCTGCAATATGCCTACAGCCGGGTGCGCAGCATCTTCCGCAAGGCCGGCACCGATCCTGATCAGCTTGACTGCGGCGTCACCATCAATCATGTCCAGGAGAAAATACTGGCACTCAATTTACTGCGCTTTGAGGAAGTACTGCATCAGGTCGCCGAAGAAGCCTATCCCCATATTCTCTGCAACTACCTCTACGACCTGGCCAGCGCCTACATGAGCTTTTACGAGCACTGCCCGGTACTGAAAAAAGGCATTGAACCCGACCTGCGGGACAGCCGTCTAATGCTCTGCAAGATAACCTCGGAAACCATTGCCAAAGGGCTTGAATTGCTTGGCATCGAGGTAATGGAGCGCATGTGATTGAGACTGGAGCGACCGCCAATGAAAATTATTCCCTATGACAAACCAAACTACACGGCTGCAAATCTGTGGCAGAAAATTTCCACTGCCGCCAGCCGGCTAGGTCGGGAAACCGTCGAAAAAATCCTCTGGCTGTACTATGCCAGCCGCCGCCCACAGACCCCCAAGTGGGCAAAAACGCTTATCTACAGTACGCTGGCTTACTTTATCCTGCCGGTGGATGCGATCCCGGACTTTATCCCCATCAGCGGATATACCGATGATGTCACTGCCATTGCTGCCGCACTGGCAACCCTCGCCGCCTACGTCGACGATGACGTCAAACGCAGAACTACGACCAAGCTCAAACTCTGGTTTGGCGATGAGGACAACGTCGAGATCGTGAAACAAGCCCCCTCCTCTCCCTCGGATTAGTTCTGCCCGGCCAAGGCCGCAGCAACAACTGCAAGCACTTCATGCCTAGCATTAGCGGGAAAACGCCCGCCTGAACAAGCAACACCAAGCCCGGACATAATTGTACAAATTTTAGCCAAAACGGATTTGAGCCCTCCGAAAGTTAGCTCTTTTTTCTAAATTTAGATTGAATTAATAAATCTAACCTGCTATTAGTAAAGGAAATTATTAAAATAAAAACTGGTTCTCCCCAGCGTAACACTGGATATAGTGACAAAAAGCAACGCAAAGCGAGGGACGGTCCATGCTATTTACTGCTGACGAGCTGCGCCATTGGGTCATTGAGGATACCCTGAGGTATCTGGACGACTACTCACCTGCAGCAGAGAACCTGCTGCTGGGAACCGCCGCCCAGGAGTCGGGGTTGGGAATTTCCCTCCACGACAGACGCAAACTCGGTATTTACCATCTCACCGCAGCGCTTCACAAATCCATCTGGGACAACTACCTGGTGCACAACCCGGAACTGGCAAGCCGAATCCGCGGCATCGCCGGCCAGCATAGCTTCCTCCATAATCCCCATGGTGAACTGATCTCAAATCTCAAGTATGCGACGGCAATCGCCTGGATGGTTTATAAGCGCAGCGAACAGCCGTTACCAAAAGCGGATGATATTTTTGCACTGGCCACTTTCTGGCATCGGCACTTCCACCCCAGGCCTGTTGCCTCGGCAGCACAGTTCGTACTGAATTACCGCGAGCTGGTAGAGAATAACCAGCTGGTGGTCGCCTGACCCGGACTAAACAGCTTCTTTATCCAGCTTCGCCCCCTCTTCCCAGAGATTGAGAGCGCCGATTCGTTCAGCCGGTCTTTCAATTGGCAGATTAATAAAGTCAAAAAGCGTGGTGTCCGCCAACTGCGATGGCGCAACATTTTTAATGGCGGCAAAGATGGTATCCATGCGCCCGGGGTATAGTTTCTCCCACCCCTGCAGCATCTCCTTGATCACCTGCCGCTGCAAATTGTCCTGTGAGCCACAAAGATTGCAGGGGATAATCGGGAATTGCTTATGGTTCGCGTAGGCAACGAGGTCGCTCTCCTTGCAGTAGGCCAATGGCCTGATCACCGCATTACGCCT
Source organism: Porticoccaceae bacterium (assembly GCA_041571855.1). Lineage (GTDB taxonomy): Bacteria > Pseudomonadota > Gammaproteobacteria > Pseudomonadales > Porticoccaceae > JACKOF01. Next base: position 24,245 of record JBFFTH010000006.1, on the reverse strand, counting down.
ATCGTCACTGCGCAGCTTCGGAGGCATCGCTTTCAGCTTGCCGCCGTAAAACATGTTCAGAAACAAGGTTTCGATGATGTCGTCGCGATGGTGTCCTAGGGCGATTTTCGTGGCACCGATCTGCTCGGCAAAACTGTAAAGGGTGCCCCGGCGCAAGCGCGAACAGAGTCCACAGTAGGTTTTTCCCTCCGGCACGATATCGGTGACGATACTGTAGGTATCTTTCTCGAGGATATGAAAAGGCACCCCGGTCTTTTCCAGGTATTCCGGCAGGACGTGCTCGGGAAAGCCCGGTTGTTTCTGGTCCAGGTTGACGGCCACAATCTCAAAACCGATCGGCGCTGTTTTTTGCAGGTTGCGAAGGATATCCAGCATGCAGTAGGAGTCCTTGCCGCCGGAGAGGCAGACCATTACCACATCGCCATCTTCAATCATGTTGTAATCGGCTATTGCATTACCGACGTTGCGCCGCAAGCGCTTTTGCAATTTGTTGAACTCAAGCCTGGGCTTGCGATCATCCGCTTCTGTCATGGTCAATCCGATCAGGAGGTTACAAGGGCGCGTATTGTACGTTTTTTGCCAGGTAACGACAAAAGCTGTTAGGACAGGTTTAAGCAAGGATTAGCCATAAAAAAACGGCCCGGAGGCCGCTTTCTTACCAGCAAGGTTCAGGGTGCATTCAACCGCCAATCGTACTGGTAATTGATCTTGCCTTTAAAACCCAGCAGGTACAGCGCCAGCCTGTCATTGGCGTAATGGGCAAATACCTTCATCATTGCCTTCTCAGAGTCGGCAAAGTCATCGCCGTACCAGTCGAACATGCTTGACGCTGTCATCTGGCCTTTCTTGAGTTCCACGCCCCGCGGGTGATTGATATAGTCCCTTCCCGCCTGCTTGAGCATTGAATGTACATTACTGCCGGTGAAAGCGACCGGCTGAAGGTTCGGGCAGCTGACACCCGCACAGTGCAGCCCGAAATGAATTTTATGGTCTTTCCAGATGGGACGCAGAATGCGATGCTCGATATCGTTCAGAGAAAGTGGCTGACCGGCGACCGTCGCCAGCTTTTTATCCCAGGGGCCACGCTGGAATAGTCCGCCAATCTCGTTAATGCTCTTTACCGGGTAGTTTTTCACCACCAGTTGCACGACCAGCGCATTGTAGAGATTCATCCAGTAAGCTTTCTGCTCGGCTCGATTATAGCCTCGCGGATCAATCCTCGACATTTTAGCGATGTAGCTGTCAAGGCGCCTTCCGTCGTCCTTGCTCACTTCGCCGTAACGGAAGCGGTATATGCCGGAGGGATGGTTGGTCACCAGATAGGTTTTGAGAATATGATTCCAGTCGTCGTGCTTTATGGACTTGTAATTGCGTTCATTACTGCTGTCCCAAAACCCCCAGTATTCAGACTTGGGTGCAGCGGCCTGCAGCTGTGATGCAAACAGCAGAAAACAGAGCGACAAAATGGACAGCAGACTATTCATGGGTTTGTTTGAGGGTATATTGTTCATCGTTTAACCAATCGAGATATCGAATCTTCAGTTTCCTTTGTTATCAGCTTAAGAGCTGCCTTACAATTCGGGGTTTTCAATCTGTGATGAGCCTCGCCATGGAATTCTCGCCTACTTCTCAACTTCTTGATTTTGACCATAAGCATGTGTGGCACCCCTATTCCTCTTTGACCACTCCGCTTCCGGTTTATTCCGTAACTCGAGCTGAAGGCGTCAGGCTCTATCTGGACAATGGCAGAAGCTTGATCGACGGCATGGCCAGCTGGTGGTGCGCCATTCACGGTTACAACCACCCGACGCTGAATGCGGCGGTGAAAAACCAGGTCGACCAGATGGCTCATGTGATGTTTGGCGGCATCACCCACGAACCGGCTGTAAGGTTAGCCCAAACACTGGTGGAAATCACGCCCGCTGGTCTGGATAAGGTTTTTCTCTGCGACTCCGGTTCAGTCAGCGTCGAGGTCGCCATGAAAATGGCCATCCAGTACTGGCACTCCCAGGGAAAGGTAGAAAAAAGTCGCTTTCTGAGCCTGCGAAATGGTTATCACGGTGATACCTTTGGTGCCATGTCGGTCTGTGACCCTGTCACCGGCATGCATCACCTGTTTAGCGGCATTTTACCCCGACACCTGTTCGCAGAGGCGCCACAATGTGGCTTTTATGAAAGCTGGGAAGAATGCCATCTCGACAACTTCCGGCAATTGATTGAACAGCACCATCAGGAGCTGGCGGCTGTGATACTGGAACCTGTGGTCCAGGGTGCAGGCGGGATGCGCTTTTATTCACCGCATTATCTCAAGCGCGTCAGGGAGCTCTGCGATCAGCATGACGTGCTGCTGATTGCCGATGAAATAGCCACCGGTTTCGGGCGCACAGGCAAACTGTTTGCCTGTGAATGGGCCGGGATAAGCCCTGACATTCTCTGTCTCGGCAAGGCCCTTACCGGGGGATACATGACGCTGGCGGCGACACTTTGCAGTGCAAAAATCAGTGATGGCATCTGCAATGGCGAAGCCGGAGTGTTTATGCATGGACCCACTTTCATGGGAAACCCGCTGGCATGCTCCGTCGCAAATGCCAGCATTGGATTGTTGCTGGACTCGGACTGGCATACCCAAATAACGCGTATCGAACAGGCCCTGCAAACAGGACTTTCACCGGCGGCCGGGCTGAAACAGGTCGCTGATGTGCGCGTGCTGGGAGCTATTGGCGTGATTGAAATGCAGCAGCCGGTCAATGTTGCACAGATGCAAAAAGAATTCGTGGAGAGGGGTGTCTGGGTGAGACCTTTCGGCAAGCAGGTCTACGTAATGCCACCCTATGTAACCAATAACACCGACCTGGCGACATTGTGCAACGCCCTGGTAGAAGTGGCAGGATTGGCAACCTGAGTCGTCTGCTTAGTCTGTGAACTCAAAAATGACCTTGAATTTGGACTTTGGCACCCTGCAGCTATTACAGTAGTATTCCTCAAAGCCTCCGCAGGCCCGGATTCGGTCAACTTCCCCGTCGCAGACATCACACAGAACCCGAAACCGGAAGTCGGCCTCACAACTGCCACATTGCCATCGCTCAGCTGAGGCACGGCCTTTTGACTTGCAGGCCGGGCACAGCAACTCATTGACTCGAACACCTGTCTGCCTGTTTAACGTCATTACGGGCCTCTCTTCCGTCCTGCTAGCGTTTGCGTTTCAGCCGCTCGTTTCCGGGTTTGCCACCCAAATCTTCAAGGAACCAGTTTTCCAGTGCCTGCTGCCGGCCCTGCTCGAACTGTAACTGGGCTGACTGCTGGGCCTGTTCACAGGCTGTCATAACGACAACCCGGGCCTGCTCGAGGTCGGCAGTCTCCACAAACAGCTTCTTCTCACTTATATCACTGACCAGGTCGCGGGAAAAGCTGTCACACGCCAGGTCAACACCTTCTGCAACGGCAACCCCCGCGAACAGCAAAAACAACAAGAGCGTGGCGAACACTTTTTTCACAACTATGCACCGATCCCTACGGCGGTTCGCAGCCTGGCCATGAAGGGGACACTGACACCGCGGGCTTTTTCGGCACCCTCTTTCAGCTTCTGCTCGACAAACTCAGGCTGGTTCAGCAATTCAAGATAGCGTACCCGCGCTTCGCCCAGTTCGTCGTTAATCAGCTCAAACAGCTGTTTCTTGGCCTCGCCCCAGGCAATACCATTGGCAAACGCCTGACGCATGGAATGGATTTGCTCCGGCGTCGCAAAGGCCTGCCACAACTGGAATACCGTTGATGTGTCCGGGTCTTTGGGTTCACCGGGCTCCAGCAGGTTGGTTTTGATTTTATTGATATGCTTGCGCAATTGCTTTTCAGGCAAAAACAGCGGGATGGTGTTGTTATAGCTCTTACTCATCTTGCGACCGTCGAGCCCCTGCAGTACCGCAACATTGCCTTCAACAACCGCCTCAGGCAATACGAAGTGCTCTCCGAACAGGTGATTGAAACGCTGGGCGATATCCCTCGCCATCTCAATGTGCTGAATCTGGTCGCGGCCAACCGGCACTTTCTGTCCGTTAAACATCAGGATATCCGCAGCCATTAATACCGGGTAACTGAACAGCCCCATGGTGATCGCATTGTCGGCATCCTCGCCCGCCTCCAGGTTTTTCTGCACCGCATCCTTGTAGGCGTGAGCGCGGTTCATCAATCCCTTCGCGGTGACACAGGAAAGCAACCAGGTTAACTCGGCGATTTCGGGGACATCAGACTGGCGATAGAAAACTACATTGTCGGTATTCAGGCCGAGCGCCAACCAGGTGGCTGCAACCTCCAGGGTGGACTCGCGAACCCTGGCCGGCTCATGGCACTTGATCAGCGCGTGATAGTCGGCCAGAAAGTAATAGGCCTGCTTGTCGGCATGCTGACTGGCGGCAATGGCCGGGCGTATGGCACCAACATAGTTGCCAAGGTGGGGTGTGCCCGTTGTTGTAATACCGGTTAATACAATTTCTTTGCTCATGTTTGGTTGCTTCTGCAGACAAATTTCTGGGAGGCTATTCTACGGATTTAACCGGGGGTATAAAGCCTTAAAAGACTGCCGGGAGACTCTCTTGCCGTGAAAGGAGCACTGTCACTGGCGCTGCGAAATCTGTAGCAGTATTGCCGGCAGTCCTTCGCGAGCGTTGCCTAACAACCACCCAGCTGTCCGACAAGCAGCGGCGCCGAGCGGGTGTAGAAAGCCTTGAGCACACGGTACAGGTCGTGCGCATCCCTTGTACCCGCCAATTCCCGAATAGAGTGCATGGCAAAGGTAGGCACGCCAATATCAAGTGTCTGCACCCCGACCTCTTTTGCCGTGATTGGCCCGATGGTGCTTCCGCACCCCATGTCAGTGCGGGTGACAAAGGACTGTACCGATACCCCAACCTCATCACAGAGTGAGCGAAACAGCGATGCCGTGATACTGCTGGTAGCATAACGCTGGTTGGCATTGACCTTGATCACCGGCCCGCGGTTCAGTACCGGACCGTGGTTGCTGTCGTGTTTATAGGCGTAGTTGGGGTGCACGCCATGGGCATTATCGGCAGAGATCAGCAGCGACTGGCTGATGGCGCGGGTCCTGTCTTCAGCCCCGGGGACAAGACGCTCAAGCACCGAAGCCAGCATCGGCCCGGCAGCACCACAGGCAGAGGCGCTGCCGACTTCCTCGTGATCATTGCAAACCAGGATGGAAGTCACGCTGTCATCCGCAGCCAGCAGTGCCTGCATACCGGTGTAGCAACTCAGCAGATTATCCAGCCGGGCACTGGCGATAAATTCATTCTGCAGCCCGATGACAGCAGGTGGCTGGGTGTCGTAAAACAACAATTCAAAATCAACAATTTGCTCGGCATCAGCAACGCCCTGGTTGAGTAACTGGGTCAACAGAATCCCGGCCAAACGCCTCTCCTCGCCGGCTTCAGTCTGCAGCAGGATAGGAGGAATGTCAGTCTGCGGATTGACCTTGCGGTTTTCATTGGCCTCTCGATCCAGGTGGATGGCCAGGCTAGGTATAACGGCTATTGGACGCTGAAAATCTACCAGCGTTTTTTTCAGTTCTCCCGCTTTATTTTTGAATACAACCCGGCCCGCCAGGGATAGGTCACGGTCAAACCAGGGGTTCAGCAGTGCGCCACCGTAAACCTCAACACCAAACTGGAAGTATCCCTTGCTGCTGATCTCCGGATGCGGTTTCACTTTCAGGCACGGGCTGTCAGTATGGGCACCAACCATCCGAATGCCGGACTCAACCGGCGATTGCTGTCCCACCACCAGGGCAATAATGGAGGAGTCATTGCGGACAACCAGATAGCGGCCACCCGCTTCGAACTGCCAGCTATCCTCCTCTCGCAACAGGGTAAATCCGGCCCTGGTGAGTTCGCCCAGCATATTCTTCACCGCGTGGAAGGGCGTCGGGGATGCACGAAGAAATTCGAGCAAACCGTTGTTAAAATTCTCGCAGTTCATTTTTTATCCAATCGTTAACTGGTTAATTTCTGCAGCCGCGCCAACAGGCTTGACGTATCCCAGCGGCCGCCACCCATTCCCTGCACCTCCTGATAAAACTGGTCGACCAACGCTGTCACCGGCAGTGGCACACCCTGTCTGTCGGCCTCCTGCAGCACAATGGCCAGATCCTTTCGCATCCAGTCTACGGCAAAACCGTGGTCGTAGTCTCCGGCCAGCATGGTCTCGTGCCTGTTCTCCATCTGCCATGACTGGGCCGCGCCTTTGGATATCGTTTCAATCACCTTATGGGCATCCAGTCCAACCGCATTGGCAAAATTGAGCCCCTCGGCTAGTCCCTCGATCAACCCGGCAATACAGATCTGGTTCACCATCTTGCAGAGTTGGCCACTGCCCACATCGCCCAGCCTGACAACGGAACAGGCGTAAGCGTGGATGATGGGCTCGACCCGCTCGAAGACCTTAGCTTCGGCACCGCACATGACTGTCAGAATACCCTTGACGGCACCCTGCTGGCCGCCGGAGACAGGTGCATCCATAAAATAAAAGCCGCGGCATCTGGCTTCTTTGTCCAGTTCACGGGCAACAGTTGCTGATGTCGTTGTGTGATCAACAAACACTGTGCCTTTTTGCATGGTATCAAAAGCACCATCCTCGCCCAGCGTGACGTCGCGCAGATCTTGGTCATTGCCGACACAGGCGAAAACGATCTCCGCACCGGCTGCAGCACGGGCCGGTGTTTCTGCCTGCTTGCCGCTGTATTCGCGACACCATGCCTGCGCCTTGCTCGAAGTACGGTTGTAGACAGTGACTTCATGACCAGCATTACTCAAATGACCTGCCATAGGATGACCCATGACACCGAGGCCGAGAAAGGCAATCTTCAACCCTTGCTACCCCTTCCAGAGAATAATGGCTATCAGGGCTGCACCCAGCAACAGCCGGTAGATGACAAAGGGCATCATGCCAACCTTGTTAATCAGGGCCAGGAAATACTTAATGCAGAGATAGGCGGTGATGCCAGAGAATGCTGTACCGACAATTATGGGCAGGAAATCCACCTGCTCCAGCTGCTTCAGCTGTACCAATTTATAGCCCGCGCTGAGCACAATGATCGGGATCGCCATCAGGAATGAAAAACGCGCGGCGGCTTCCCGCTCGAAGCCCAGCATCAGGCCGGCCGTGATGGTTATACCGGAACGGGAGGTCCCTGGAATCAGGGCCAGCGCCTGGGCGCAACCGACAAAAAGGGCCGAGCGCCATGAAGCATCCGAGAGGGGGCGACTGTGGCGATAGTTTTTGTCCACCCAACCCAGCAGAAGGCCAAACAGAATAGTGGTGAACGCAATAACGGCCATGGAGCGCAAGTGTGTTTCTATGAAGTCGGAAAACAATAACCCGGCCAGTCCCGCCGGAATCGTCGCGACAATAATATGCCATGCCATGCGGCTTTCAGGCGTGGCCGCAGCACCTCCCACATTCTGTAACCAGGACCGGACCAGGTCTGATATTTCATGGCGGAAATAACTGATAACCGCGATCAGGGACCCCATGTGCACAGCCACATCAAAGGCCAGGCCCTGATCAGGCCAGCCAAGTAACTCAGAGGGCAGTATCAGGTGGGCAGAACTCGAAATCGGCAGGAATTCGGTAAAGCCCTGGATAATGGCCAGCCAGATTGCCTGGATCATACTCACTATTCAATTCCTCAGCTTTTGACGCTTTTTCCAGGTGATACGATCTCGGAGATATACCGGCATTACCTTTTCCACAGGCAGTTTCCGGGCGGCAAACTGTCGCAGGCCAATCTCCAGAACAGCCTCCGCTGTGGGATAGTAATCCGGGAACACCGCTGGCACTGCCGGCAACTGAAACCTTTCGGCATAATTCCAGCCATCACCCACAACCGTCAGCCTGACTTTTTCCGGGATCGAAAGCTCCACAGCTTCAGGTGAAGCAAGGCTGTCATCGACAATGCGCTCTGGACGACCATCACTTGAGATACAAAACAGCGCCCAATAGACCTCGTCCATGCGTGCATCCAGCATTGGCAAAATGTAATCGCCAGGCTCCAGTCCATAGCTGACTGCAGCGCCTGTTGCCATCGCCTCAAGCGTAGACACCGCGACAACGTCAAGACCTGCGCCGAATGCCAGGCCCTGCGCAACACCAAAGCCTATTCTGATGCCCGTGAAGGAGCCGGGGCCGGTGGTAAAAGCCAGGCCGTCAAGCTGCTGCATACCTATGCCTGCCTCTTCCAGTACCGCGTCAATCATCGGCAGAATCAGCCGGGTATGACTCCGGCTCTCGAGTATGAAGCGTGAATAGGTTTTACCCCGATAATTGAGCGCAACCGAACAGGCGGGCGTAGAGGTTTCGAGTGACAGCAAATTGTATTGGACGCTTTCTGATAACAAAAAAAATCCCCCGCATTGGCGGGGGATTGTACCTTGTTCAATGACTGAAAAGAACGCGCTCTTCAGGCTTCCGCATCAGCTTTCCGCTTTTGGCTCAGCCTTTTTCTTGGCAGGCGCTTTTTTCTTGGCGGGAGCCTTTTTCTTGGCGGGAGCCTTTTTCTTGGCAGGCGCCTTTTTCTTGGCAGGCGCCTTTTTCTTGGCGGGAGCCTTTTTCTTGGCAGGCGCCTTTTTCTTGGCCGCCAGTCCCGGAATGCTGTCGCTCGCTTTATCGATTAACGCCTTAATTTCTTTTTCTACCCGCTTTTCGACTTCCCTTACCTTGGCGGTCACTTTTTTGGTGTAATCCCTGATCTGTTTCGCTTCCTTGGATTCGTTCGCCTTTTGCCAGCTCTTCTCAAATCGATCGATGGCTTTTTTGAGTTCCTCTGGGGTTTTCTCTTTCAGCTTTTTCTCAAAGTCATCAATGCGCTTCCTGGCCTTTTCCTCGGCTTCCACCACCCGGGTGCGCAACGCGGCAATACGTGCCTCCAGTTTCGCCACGGAAACCTCTTCTTTCAGCTTGTCCAGACGCTGGGCACCCGCTTTTACTTCTTCCTGGGCCCTCTTCATGGCGCCCTCAGCAGCTGATGACGCCTTATCTGTAGCACGGTTGCGAGCGTCAACCAGTTTCTTGCGTGCCTCATCAACTTTTTTTGCCTGCGTGTCAAATTCCTTTTGCGCAGCATCTACTGCTTGTTGCGCTTTTTCCTTTAATGCCTCAACGGTTGATTTTGTTTTTTTACCAGTGGTTTTTTTTTGGGTAGTGGCCATTTCTTTGCTCCTGTAGATGAAGAGATTCCCCGAAATACTTCTATCTTCGCGGGGCTTGCTCAAATTCTATGCGATAAAATCCTTTTTTCCACAGTTTTTCAGCTTTTTTCCAACTTTTTTTGGTTTTATTCGCCGAATTACGGCTTCTGCACGGAAATTTTTTCACAAACAATTTCCGCGAGCACATTGATAAAGTTTTCACCGCTGTTCAGGCAGGGGATATAACTGTAGGATTCACCGCCCGACTCAAGAAACAAGTGGCGATTTTCTATCTTCAGTTCTTCCAACGTTTCCAGGCAATCTGCGGTGAAAGCAGGACTGATGACATCGACACTTTTCACCCCCTCTTGAGCCCACTTTTCCAGCGTCTCATCCGTATAGGGTTTAAGCCACTCCTTTGGCCCGAACCGTGACTGAAAACTGCATAACCATTGCGACGGCTCCAGCTCTAAAACCGAAGCAAGGGCATTGGCGGTGGCTTCACAGTGTTTCCGGTAGGGATCCCCCTTTTCGACATACTCTTTGGGGACACCATGAAACGTCATCAGCAGTTTTTCTCCGCGACCATTTTCCTGCCAGTGCTTGCGTACAGAGTCTGCCAGCGCCTCAATATAATCGTCGCGCTGATAGAAACTTTTTACGAACCCGATATCCGGAATGTCACGTTTGCCCAGTATGTATCTGGCCAGCTGGTCCCAAACCGGCGCCGTGGTCGAACAGGAGTATTGGGGGTAGAGCGGAATCACAACCAGCTTTTCGATGCCCTCGGCGACCAGTTTATCTATCTGGCCAGCGATCGAGGGCTCGCCATAGGTGCAGGCTTCTACAACCAGCGGCGCTTGCTCTCCTAGCTTTTTTTGCAGTGATTCCTGCAACGCTGAAACCTGCTGCTGGGAAATCAACTTCAGCGGCGACCCATCCGGCCACCAGATTTTCTGGTAGGCTTTCGCTGCCTTGCGAGAGCGCACGGGTACAATAACACCGCGCAACAAAGGCAACCAAAACCAGCGCGGAGCTTCCACCACTCTGGGGTCTGACAGAAAGGCCTTTAGGAATTTTCCAACAGCCTTGGGCGTAGGCGCTTCGGGCGTACCAAGATTCACGAGAACAATTGCTGCTTTTTTGCTCATTACTGTCTACCGTCTTGCTCCAACTTCTATACGTTCGATGGAAGCAGTCAGAACATAATGTCTGACAATAAAATGGGCTCTACAGAGCCCATCGTTAACCGGTACCGCTCTTTCAACTGAGGGCGGCTTCAAGCCTGGATTCCACCTCAGGCAGGGCTCCCACGCCATCCACCTTGAAATATTGCGGGGCAGCGTCAGGCTGGTCCTCAGCCAGTTGCTGGTAGAAATCAACCAGGGGCTTGGTCTGCTCATGATAGACGCCCAACCGACTGCGTACCGTTTCCTCGGCGTCATCCGCGCGCTGAACCAGGGGCTCGCCGGTGGCATCATCGACGCCTTCCTCTCGTGGCGGGTTGTGCTCGATATGATAAACCCTGCCTGAAGCCTCGTGCACACGGCGCCCACTTAAGCGCTTGATGATTTCCTCATCGGCAACATCAATCTCGATAACCTTGTCGATGGTTATCCCCTCTTTCAGCAGGGCCTCTGCCTGGGGAATTGTTCTCGGGAAACCGTCAAAAAGAAATCCGTTGACACAGTCCGGCGCCTGAATGCGCTCTTTGACCAGTCCAATAATCAGGTCATCGGAAACAAGGCCGCCGGAGGACATGACCTCCTTGGCAATCAGTCCCAGTTCGGTGCCATCCTTGACGGCTGCCCGCAGCATGTCCCCGGTTGATATCTGGGGTATGCCGAACTTTTCTGTGATGTACTTTGCCTGGGTGCCTTTACCTGCTCCGGGTGGACCCAATAGGATAATTCGCATCGCACTCTCCAATGGTTTTTTAATTTGAGCCGATAGGCGGCCCAGTGGATAGCAAGGAGGCAGAACATTACACTTTATGCACGCGCCTAACAAGCGCAAGGACGACTTGTTTATGGGCTCGTTCTGCCACCACCGCGGCAGTCAGGGCTCCGACTTTGCCTGCTCCCACAACAAATCCATTTCCATAAGGCCCAGATCCTCGAGCTCGCGCCCGCTGGCCTCTGCCCTGCTCTCGATATACTGAAAACGCCGCTCAAACTTGCGCACGGTGGAACGCAACGCCGTTTCGGCATCAATGCCACAGTGGCGACAGATATTGACAGCGGAAAAAAGTACATCGCCCAGTTCATCGAGCAGCTTGTCGGCCGAAGCTGCGGACAAAACCTGTTTCAATTCGTCGATTTCCTCATCCAGTTTTTCTACGGCACCCTCGACCGATGGCCAGTCGAAGCCATGATTGGCCGCGCGCTTTTGTATTTTTGCCGCTCGCATCAACGCGGGCAGCGCAACCGGAATATCAGCCAGCACACTATCACGGCCCTTTTCTTTGCGCTCAGACTGCTTTATAGCCTCCCAGGTCTCCTTGATGGCAGACGGCTTCTGCATATCACTGCCTTCCCGATAGCTGTGCAAGGTGCCTGCCGGGAAAACATGGGGGTGACGCAAGACAAGCTTTTCTACCAGCCCGGAAACAATATCGTCAAAATTAAAACGCGCTTCCTCCTCGCCCAACTGGGCATAGAAAATAACCTGAAACAGCAAGTCGCCCAGTTCCTCTTTCAGGTGGGCGTAATCCTCCCGCTCGATGGTATCAACGACTTCAAAAACCTCCTCCAGCGTAAAGGGAGCAATAGTTTGGAAAGTCTGTTTGAGGTCCCACGGGCATCCTGTTTCCGGGTCGCGCAGGCGGCGCATCAGGTAACGCAAATCGTCCAAATCGTATTTTTTAGATTTTTTTTTAGTCCGGCTATTCACTAAATACACCTGAAGAAAGATAGCGGTCACCGCGATCACAGATCACTGCGACAATCACCGCATTCTCCAGCTCAGCCGAGAGGCGCAGTGCACCGGCAACGGAACCACCGGATGAGACACCGCAAAAAATGCCTTCTTTCCTGGCCAGTGCGCGAGTGGTTGTCTCCGCCTCCTGCTGACTCATATCGATGATGCGGTCAACCCTGCTGGCTTCGAAAATAGTTGGCAAATATTGTGGCGGCCAACGGCGAATACCGGGGATAGAGGATTCGGCCTCGGGCTGCAAGCCAACAATCTGGATATCGGGGTTTTTTTCTTTCAGGTAACGGGAAACACCCATGATGGTACCGGTGGTCCCCATGGAACTGACAAAATGGGTGATTTCTCCATTAGTCTGACGCCATATCTCCGGACCTGTAGTCTCATAGTGAGCGGCGGGATTATCCAGATTGCCAAACTGATCCAGCACTTTACCCTTGCCTTCGGCTTCCATTTTCTTGGCCAGGTCGCGGGCGCCTTCCATGCTCTCTTCACCGCTGACCAGAATCAGTTCTGCGCCATAGGCGGCCATCGCCTGCTTGCGCTCTTCGGTGCTGGTTTCAGGCATAATCAGAATCATCCGGTATCCCTTGATGGCGGCCGCCATTGCCAGCGCAATACCGGTATTGCCACTGGTTGCCTCGATCAGGGTATCACCCGGGCAGATTTCTCCCCGTGCCTCGGCATGTTGAATCATACTCAGCGCGGGGCGATCCTTGACAGAGCCCGCCGGATTATTTCCTTCCAGCTTGAGCAAAATGGTATTGCTGGTCTCACCATGCAAGCGCTGCAACCTCACCAGGGGCGTATTGCCAACACAGGACTCGATCGTAGGGTACAACATGTGAATGATTCCTCGGTTATCTGTTCTTCAGGTGAGCAGAACAAAAGCGACGACATATTCCCGCTCATCGGAAAGACTTAACAGCGCTCTGGCGGCATTGAGAAAAGCCATGCGCTCTGCAGCTTTGCCGCTTAGCTGAAGCACTGGCGCTCCTGATTCGTCGTTGCTCACCGCGATATCATGCCAGGACACCTCACCAATACCTGTACCAAGTGCCTTGCTGACAGCCTCCTTGGCGGCAAAACGCTTGGCCAGGTAGGATGCCGGTTGTTTTTTCTGGTCAAAGATCGCCAGTTCGCTATCGCACAGGATGCGCTCGGCAAAACAACGGCCCTGTCGCTCGAGGACACCGCGAATTCTTTCGACCTGAACGATGTCTGTTCCAATACCAATGATCATTGATTCCATGCCCGGTCAATTACTTTACGTAGCTGCGAAACAGTTCCCGACTGCGCAGTGGTCTGCCGCCCAGGTGGGGCTGTATTGCCTGCCTCAGCAAGCGCTTGGCATCTTTCAGAACCGGGGTTGTATCCATTGTGCCCGCCGACATTGCCAGCAAATGCTCTCCGTAAAACCAGCTACCCTTTCCCTCCATACCCGGGGGTAGCTGACGCTGCACAAGCCCCTGCTGCTGATCAAACCAATACCACGCCTGGTTGCGAATCGCGTCTCCTGTCCGCGCATCATAATCCAGCACCAGACCATAGCCTATCTCCTGCAGCAATTTCAGCTCGAACAGTCGCAATATTTTTTCAAGCGGCTCCCCGGCTTCAAGGGCTGCAACTGTCTGCCGGTAGCAATCAAAAAGGTGCTCGTGAGGATCGTGTTCGGCCAGAAGACGCAGCAAAAGTTCGTTCAGGTAAAAGCCACTATAGAGCTTTTCACCCTGCAACTGCAGCAAGGCCGGCACTGCCAACGGCTCACTGCTGACCAGATTTTTCAACTCACCCCGCCCGCGCCAGGCAAGTTGGAGTGGCGTGAAGGGGAAAAGCTTTTGTCCACGACCAGTTTTGCCACTTCTCACGCCGCGCGCCACAACCCGCAGACGCCCGTGATGGCGAGTAAAAAGGTCTACCAGTTGACTGCTTTCCCGGTATTCTCGTGTGTGCAGAACAAAACCTGCCTCTCCTTCAACCTGCATCGATCAGAAGCACCGACAGACATGACTCAATCGTGATAACCCAGGCTCTGCAGAGCGCGCTCGTCATCCGACCACCCACGTCGCACCTTGACCCACAGGTTTAGCATAACCTTGGTGTCGAGCATTTTTTCCATATCGGCGCGCGCTTGCTGTCCGATCTGCTTGATGCGGGCACCTTTGTCGCCAATAATAATTTTTTTCTGGCCCTCTCTTTCAACCAGAATCAGGGCGCTGATGTGGCACACCCTGCCCCGCTGCTGGAACTCTTCGATCTCGACATTGACCTGGTAGGGCAGCTCCGCACCCAGTTGGCGGGTGATCTTTTCTCTCACCAGCTCAGCCGCCAGAAAACGCTCGCTGCGGTCGGTGAGCTGATCCTCCGGGTAAAAATGGATACCCTCGGGAATATGCTTGCGGATCGCGGCTTCCAGTCGATCGAGGTTTTCCTTCCTCAGGGCGGAGACAGGAATGAGTTCGGCCCCCGGCAGGCGTTTCTGCAAGTATTTCAGGTGAGGCAGAAGCACGCTTTTATCCTCGACTCGATCCAGCTTGTTTATTGCAATGATGACCGGCAGGGAGCTTTTTGCCAGCTCCGATGCCACTTTCTCATCAGCCTCATTCCAGTTTGTGCGGTCAACCACAAAAACTGCCACATCCACACCTCGGATTGCACTTTCCGCCGCCCTGTTCATGTAGCGGTTTATGGCTTTTTCCTGGTTGGCGTGCAAGCCCGGCGTATCGACAAAAATCAGCTGGTACTTGTCGTCGGTTTTGATGCCGAGAATATTGTGACGGGTCGTTTGAGGCTTGCGCGAAGTAATACTCAACTTCTGTCCCAGCAGGTGGTTGAGCAGCGTTGATTTACCCACATTGGGACGCCCGACAATGGCGACAAAGCCACAGCGTGTAGAGGGGGGATTTTGATCTGTTGCATCTACCATCAGGCGACGGCCTCGATTTTTTTCAGCGCGCGTTTTGCCGCCTGTTTTTCTGCCACTTTGCGACTGGCTCCCTCACCGAACACCGGCTCAGGCAACAGCTCAACCTCGCAACGTACCAGGAATTGCTGCGAGTGCTGCTCACCCTCGACCCGCTCCACCGCATAGACAGGTAACTCGAGACCACGCGCCTGCATAAGTTCCTGCAATGTTGTTTTCGGGTCCTTGGCCACAGCAGCCGTTTGTGCATTTTCTATACGATCGGAAAACCAGTCCAGGACACAGCTTTTACAGGCTGCCATTCCAGCGTCCAGGTAAATGGCACCGATAATTGCTTCCAGGGCATCGGCAAGAATTGAACTGCGTCGATGTCCACCACTGTTGAGCTCACCCTGCCCCAGGCGCAGGTGCTCACCGATATCCATTGCTCGTGCTATCTCCGCCAATGTTTCACCCCTGACAAGGCTGGCTCGCAGCCGGGTCAGTTGACCCTCGTCCAGGTCGGCGTATTTACGATAGAGCGCTTCGCCAACAATAAAACCAAGCGCAGCGTCGCCGAGAAACTCCAGTCGCTCATTGTTTAAAGCGCTGTGGGAACGGTGGGTCAACGCCTGGTCCAGCAGATGGTGCTGATTAAAGGTATGCCCGATACGGGCCATTAAACGTTGCCGGTCAATGTTCACTTTACAGCAGCGCTGTCGTACATGTTGTTGAACACCACGACGAAGTCTATGTTGGCAATAAAATTCACTCGCCTCTCGTAGTCCAGGGTGACGATGAGACGGCCTTTCTCGCGCGTGATTTTTATATCCTTTGCGCTCACATCACGCACGTTGTTGATAGTGAAATAATTACTCACTTTGCGGCGGATACCGCCACTTGTCAGCTCAATGGCGTTTTCCTTTTCCAGCGAGTTCAGGGAAGCCTTGACAAAAGAATTGTCGATATAAAGTGGCGCCAGGCGAAAAGCGGCCAGCAGCAGGATACCTGCCACTGCCAGCACCACCAGCCACCCGATCATCGACAAACCCTGCTGTTTTGCGCTGCTGTTTTTCACCACTTTCTCTCCTGTACTGAAATCTTCATCGGATTGTGCCAACTCCCTTGAAACTGGGCAAGCTGAACACCGAATCCCAGTGCATCCAGGTGAGGACAGCCTTGCCGACGATATTCTCCTCCGGCACCGGACCCCATACCCTGCTGTCACTGCTGTTGTCGCGATTATCGCCCATCATGAAGTAGTGGCCTTCGGGAACCCGCACCAGGATGTTCTGCCCCAGCCTGGAGGCAACACGGCGCTTGCGCATAATGTGTCCACCCTCCCCCAGTGATTCCTCGGCCTGCAGGTAACGGGGGTCCTCGCCGAAAACCTGCAGCGGCTTCTGGTCAATTTCTTCACCGTTGATATAGAGTTGATTGTTCACAACGCGTATTTCATCGCCCGGCAGCCCGACCACGCGTTTGATGAAGTAACGCTTGTCGTGGGGTGGAAAAAAAACCATCACATCGCCGCGCTGCGGCTCGCCGATATCGACAACCTTGTTCCTGATCACTGGCAATCGAAGGCCATAGGTATACTTGTTAACCAGGATAAAATCCCCGACTTTCAGGGTCGGCACCATTGAGGCGGACGGAATCTGAAAGGGCTCAAAAAGGAATGAGCGCAATATCAGCACCAGCAGCAAAATTGGAAAAAAGGAGCCGCTGTACTCCACCCAGGCGGGTCTGGGCTCCCCCTCTTCACGGGTTTTGGCCAGAAACTGCCGGTCCAGCGCCCAGATAATGCCAGAGACAAATGTCAGAATAACCAGAATGAGCGGGAAGTTGATATCCATAAGCCAGTCATCGTTGTCACAGCGGTGACAAATATTACCTTTTTTTAGCTGTCAGTTTTTAACACCGCGAGAAATGCGTCCTGGGGAATTTCCACCCGGCCCACCTGCTTCATGCGTTTCTTGCCCGCCTTCTGTTTTTCCAGCAGTTTTTTCTTCCGCGACACATCGCCACCGTAGCACTTCGCCGTTACATTTTTCCTCAGTGCTTTCACCGTCGTGCGGGCAATGATATGGCCACCAATCGCGGCCTGTATTGCCACATCAAACATCTGGCGCGGAATCAGTTCTTTCATCTTCTCGGTCAACTGGCGCCCCCGGGCCTGCACATTGTCCCGGTGCACAATCAGCGCCAGCGCGTCCACCTTGTCGCCGTTGATCATTATATCCAGCTTGACCAGCGGAGCGGCCTGGAAGCGATCGAAGCTGTAATCCAGCGAGGCAAAACCGCGACTGACCGACTTCAGCCTGTCGAAAAAATCCATCACCACTTCGCTCATCGGCAGATCGTAGGTAACAGAGACCTGGCCGCCGACAAATTGCATGTCCTTCTGTGCGCCTCGCTTTTCAACACAGAGGGAAATTACATTACCCAGGTAATCCTTGGGCACCAGAATATTGGCACGACAGATAGGTTCCCGCAGTTCCTGAATGGAACCCGGCTCAGGCAGGCTGGAGGGATTCGAGACATGCAGAATATCGCCATTTGTCTGCACGACCTCGTAAACAACGGTCGGTGCCGTGGTAATCAGGTCGAGATCGTATTCCCGCTCCAGCCGCTCCTGGATAATTTCCATGTGGAGCATGCCGAGAAATCCGCAGCGAAAACCAAAGCCGAGCGCATCGGAACTCTCCGGTTCGTAAAACAGGGATGCATCATTCAGGGTCAGCTTGCCCAGCGCCTCACGAAAATCCTCAAAATCATCTGAACTGACCGGGAACATGCCCGCATAGACCTGCGGCTTGACCTTCTGAAAACCGGGCAGACTGTCAACTCCCTGCGTACTGGCATGGGTAAAGGTATCGCCAACGGGAGCGCCGTGAATGTCCTTGATGCCGGCGACAACATACCCCACCTCTCCGGCCTTAAGAACACCGGTTTCAGTTCGCTTGGGGGTAAACACGCCGACACCATCAACCACCTGCGGCTTGCCGATAGATTTTGCAACCACCTTATCCTTCACCCTGAGCGTGCCCTGGACCACACGCACCAGCGATACCACACCGAGGTAGTTATCAAACCAGGAGTCGATGATCAGCGCCTGCAGGGGAGCGTCTACATTGCCGCTTGGCGGCGGCACCTTGGCCACCAGTTGTTCCAGAATATCCTCGATGCCGGCACCGGTCTTGGCACTGCAGCGCACGGCGTCAATGGCTTCGATGCCGATAATATCCTCGATCTCCTCGATCACCCGTTCTGGCTCAGCCTGGGGAAGATCCATCTTGTTAAGTACGGGTATGACTTCCAGGCCCTGGGCGATGGCGGTATAGCAGTTGGCCACGGACTGCGCTTCGACCCCCTGGCCGGCATCGACAACCAGCAGCGCACCCTCACAGGCGGCGAGCGAGCGGGATACCTCGTAGGAAAAATCCACATGCCCGGGCGTATCAATAAAGTTTAATTGATAGGTTTTGCCATCGCTCTTGGCAGTGTAATTCAGCGTCACACTCTGGGCTTTGATGGTAATTCCCCGCTCTCTCTCAATATCCATCGAGTCGAGAACCTGCTCGGCCATTTCACGGTCACTCAGTCCACCGCAGACCTGAATGAAGCGGTCCGCAATGGTAGATTTGCCATGGTCAATATGGGCAATAATCGAAAAGTTTCGTATATGGTTCAAGTCGGACACGGAACAGAAAAATCCTGTTTAGAAATACCTGGAAAACAAAAACGCGGCTAGCATTGGGAGGCGGCAGTCTAGCCTATTTACCCTGTTGACGCCATTGAACAATTTGCCAAAGCCGAAAAGAAACAGCCGCCTGCAGGCGGCTGTTTCAATGGAAAAAATCAGTCAATGACTATGGTACTGAACACCGGCCTGCCCGACCTGAAGAAACGAATGGCAACAGGTGAGCCCGATGGCATTTCTTTCACCACATCCCGGTAATCGGAAACACCCTTGATGGTGCGGTATCCCAACTGGACAATAATATCCCCGCGACGCAAACCTGTAGCCGCTGCAGGCGTACCTGGAAATACCTGTTCGACAACAACGCCGCTTGTCAGTCGGTACTGGTCAGCAAGGTCATCACCCAGTTCTACAACCGTTAAGCCGAGACGATCACCATTTGCGCTACTGCTGGCAACACTGTCTTGATCGGCCGGCAGTGTGCCTACCTCTACCTTGATCACCCGTTTTCTGCCCTCGCGGAACACCTCGGCTTTAACCACTGTGCCCGGCGCAACAAGGCCTACCACATGGGGGAGGTCACCGGATGTCTCAATAGGCCTGCCATCAAACGCAACGATCACGTCACCCGCTTTGATGCCAGCCTCATCAGCCGGACCGTCCGGCTCGACCTGGACAATCAGCGCGCCCATGGTGCGATCCAGGTCGAGCGACTCTGCCAGCTCCTTGTTGATTTCCTGGATATAAACGCCCAGCCAGCCACGCTCAACATGCCCTTTACTTTTTAACTGACCGATTACCTCCTGGGCCAGATTTGAAGGGATGGCAAATGAAAGTCCGATAGAACCACCCGAACGTGTATATATCTGTGAATTAATACCAACCACCTCGCCCCGCATATTGAATAGCGGGCCACCGGAGTTACCGGGGTTTATTGCCACATCACTCTGCAGGAAAGGCACGTAGTTGGTCCCTCGCTCGGAGGGGATGCTGCGTCCAATGGCGCTGATGATGCCGACACTGGCCGTGTAGTCCAGACCAAAGGGCGAGCCGATGGCAACCACCCACTCGCCGACTTTGACATCATCCGAATCGCCAAATTTTACGGTTGGCAGGCCCTTCGCATCAATCTTCAGCAACGCCAGATCAGACTTTTTGTCCTCACCGACGACTTTAGCGGGCAATTCCCTGCGGTCGTCGAGACGCACTGTTATTTCCGAGGCCCGGTCTATTACATGCTGATTGGTGAGCACATAGCCGTCAGCAGAAATAATAAAGCCGGACCCCATGGAACGGGACTCCCGGGGCTGCCCCCGATAACCTTCAAAAAAATCGCGAAACAGGTCCGGCAGGTCGTGATAGGGAAACGGTGGCATATTGCGGCCACCCATCTCCCCGCCCGATCTGGCAACGGTATTTATTTTGACTACAGCGGCAGAATTGTTCTCTATCAGTCCGGTAAAGTCGGGCAGACCCTCTGCCTGAGCCGTCAGTGCAAGTAACAAACTAAAGACTAAAACCCATCCACTTTTCAACTTCTGCACAGTTTTCCTCCATTGCAATCAGTTTTATTCGCAGCCTTTTGATCAACCGCCATGACTAAGGTTCCGAAGTTTTTTCTCCAGCACAACTGGATGCACGCCTGGATTATTTCGCTGGCGATAACTGTTGAAACGCACCAGGCAACCGCCGAACAACAGGCCAACCAGGGCGCCGAGTGCAGTAGCACTGTCACTTCCGGACCAGGTCTGCGCGACCACTATACCCACCAGCAGCGTCAGCAGCGGCAACAAGTAAAGCAACAGTGTCGCTGATACCAGCAGCCCTTCGGGGACACCGATCTCCACGCTGTCGCCGGGCCGAAAGGAAGACTCATCACCATCTCGCAACAGTGCGCGAACCGTGGTTTCAGCGGTAGTTTTTTTTGACAGTGTCCCCTGCCCGCAACCCTTTTCCGACGAACAACTCTGGCAAGCGGATTTCTGACTCGTTTGCACCCAGAGCGCACCGGGCTCAACACTGATGACTGTTCCGGTTTCTTTGATCACTGTGACTCCGTTATACACCAGCAATCATTGCAATGGCGCGACAGAAAGGGCGACCTGCTTGGCTACCGATGAAGGTATTTCACCCACTACACAGATGGTGAAATCACGGTTATCGACACCTTTCCGGGTCGCGTAGGCAATGGTCGCACCTCGGCTCGCCTCAATTTCTGCAAGCGGCACCTCTTCAACGGCATCGATGAAAATTGAAAAAACGGCAAGGCCATCAGAATACACCATGGATTCTGCCCTGCCTTCTTCCTTCGGCTGATAACCGGCCAGCACAAAGCCCGGCGGCAACCAGGAAGCGCGCCACTGGCGCAATGTGGGTGGCGCCCGGGTCGGGTCGAAACAGGGCGCGGAATCCGCAGCTGCCACCATGTGGTCTTCAACAGTCGGCATCAGGTCCTCGTCAACCAACATGACGCCGAGTTCCAGGTCGACAAACTGAAACCTCTCCAGAACCCGGTTTTTTTCACCCATTGCGACCAGCATGGAGCGCATTAACAGCCCCGTTTCCCGATCAATAGACATCGCATAGCCATAGCGATGTGCGTCTTTCGGCACCACATGCACCTCAGTCACCTCACGCCCGGCAACACGGCTCTGGCCTTTAATAAACAGATTGTAATGATCCTCAAGCCGGGTTGACTGCAAATCGTTGAACTGGAGGTCGATACCGCGCAGCAGCATATCGCCCACTCGCCGGCAGGAAAGCTGCCTGCCCTGGCGGATAATTTCTCGTTCCGGCCCATCCAGGTAGGTCAGTTTTTCATACTCAAGCCCGTCACGAACCCGGTGAGCCACTCTGACCGTTTTCAAAACACCACCGAACTCGTAGGTAAAAATGCCCCGATAGTTCAGTTCCCGGTTGGCATCCGCCATTTTCGATAACAGGGCCATTACCGTGACACCGGATGACACCTGCTGGGCCGGTTGTTCAGCAACTCCCAGGCATGAAAAAAACGCCGTGATGAAAACACACAGCGCCTTCAGAATTTTTGTTTGCAAAATTTGTGTCACCAAGAACCGGAACAGAGTCATTGAAACTTTGAAAGAGAATACGAAATACGGTGCCTCCCTGCCAGAGTTTATCTCCCTTCCTGGGGAATATTTGGCATTCTGGCAAAGGGCATCATTCCCTGGCTCGTGTTGATCGCAGCATTTTCGGTGTGTTGCAACATCATGTCATTCAGGTATCGCTGGACGCGATCATAGGTTTCCCTGTCAGTGATGGTCTGCTTGATTTCAACCGGGCGGTCTTTAACAAAATTACCCTGTGTTGCGCTCACTGTCCGGGCGGGGATTTGTGGAATTGTCAGCATGGAAGGTAGTGGCAGCAACTCTGCTTCAGGGCTGCTTGCATCCATGGAAGCAAGCGGTACATCCTGCTGCTGGTTCGCGTATTGTTGGACGCCAAAAACAGCAACCACTGTCACGGAAGCCGCTATAGCAAAGCGCCCGACAGGCTGAAGCCAGCGCTGAACCAGCCTGACCGGAGATTTTTCCTCAGCTATGGCAGCACTGATACGGGAAGAGAGATCGGTCATCCGTTCCGGCAATTCATTTTTCATTGATGCCGAGACCATGTGATAACGATGCCACATGTCCCTCAGGGCCTGGTCTTCTTCGATGTCCCTGAGCGCTCTGTGAAGAGACAATTCATCAACTTCACCATCCATGAGGGCCGATACAGCTTCAGCCTTTCCCAAATCAGATCTGGTCATGTTCTTGCTTTTGCCCACTGTTTTACCTGTTGATAGACTCAGAAACCACCACTGTTAACGCAACCTGCTTTCTGTGACACAAATACTGCCAAATGGTTCCCGGTATTTATTTGCCTTGCATCAAGTTTTTTACCTGCTCGTCAATTGCCTCTCGCGCCCGGAATATCCGCGAGCGAACGGTACCTACAGGACACTCCATCACCTCCGCTATCTCATCGTAACTGAGGCCTTCAAATTCCCGCAATGAGACAGCCGTGCGCAGGTCCTCCGGCAGCTTGGCTATCGCCTTGTCGACCACGGCTTGCAACTCGTCCCGGTAAAGCATCTGCTCTGGCGAGCCTTCATCCTTCAGGTTTTCACTGCCGGAGTAGTATTCGGCATCGCCGATATCCACATCGCTGGCTGGCGGTCGACGACTTCGGGACACCAGGTAATTCTTCGCGGTATTAACGGCAATACGATACAACCAGGTGTAGAACTGGCTGTCGCCACGGAACTTGCCGATGGCGCGATAGGCCTTTAGAAATGCCTCCTGGGTGACATCGTTCACCTCATCAAAATCCTTGATGTAGCGACTGACAATTGCAGAAACCCTGTGCTGATATTTCAACACCAGGAGGTCAAAGGCACGGTTATCACCTTTCTTGACACGAGCAACCAACTGTTTGTCAGTTTGTTCTTTTCGCCCGTCTTTCATGACGCCCTAAAATTCCCCTCAAAATTATCCATGGCCTTTTCTTTCACAGGGCAGGATAGACTGCAAAGTTCTCTAAAAGTTTGATCAATTGCAGGCACCGTGAAGCAGTACCTATTTAGCCGCCGCTATACTATCATGCTGGCAGACAATTAACTGGCGAAAATACCAGAACTTCGTTAACGCGATGCCTAAACATCACACACACGACATACTCGTCATTGGCAGCGGTGCAGCCGGCATGACACTGGCGTTGCATCTGGCCAACCAGTTCAACATCGCGCTGCTCAGCAAGGGTGGACTGCGTTCGGGTTCAACACTCTATGCCCAGGGAGGAATTGCCGCCGCACTGGACAGCCAGGACAGCGCCGAGGCCCATATTGTCGACACTCTCAATGCCGGCGCTGGCCTCTGCCATGAAAAGATCGTGCGCAAAGTGGTGGAGAATGGACCCAGGGCCATCCAGTGGTTGGTAGAACAGGGTGTTGATTTCACCCGCAGTTCCGGCGATACCCGCTTTCATTTAACCCGGGAAGGGGGCCACAGTCACAGGCGGGTACTGCACTCAGCAGATGCAACCGGCCGGGCATTGTCAGGCAGTCTTGCGGATAGGATTCAGGCGAACAAAAACATTGAGGTGTTTGAGAACCACCTCGTCGTGGACCTGATTACCCAGGCCGACAAGGGGGCTTCATCCATCCGCTGCACCGGCGCCTACATTCTCGATGAAAAGAGCGAGCAAGTCTCTGTATTTCAGGCCAAGGTCGTGGTGCTGGCAACCGGGGGCGCCAGCAAGGCCTACCTCTACACCAGCAACCCCGACGGCGCCAGCGGTGACGGCATCGCCGTTGCCTGGCGCAAGGGCTGTCGTGTTGCCAATATGGAATTCAACCAGTTCCACCCCACCTGCCTCTACCACCAGGATGCCAAATCCTTCCTGATTACCGAAGCTCTCAGAGGTGAAGGCGCGCTGTTAAAGTTGCCAAGCGGCGAGCGCTTCATGGAGAACTTTCACCCCAAAGCAGAACTGGCGCCGCGGGATATTGTGGCTC
>JBFFTH010000005.1:0-32447 GCA_041571855.1 Porticoccaceae bacterium | reverse complement strand
TGGTGGATGCCTCTGCCATTATTATTCCGGTGCAACCCTCGGAGTTTGATATGCATACAGCAGCAAACTTTATTACCCAGCTCGGTTGCTCGCTCCCCGACCAGAGAAATATCGCCATCGTAGCGAACAGGGCGAAAAAAAATTCAGCCGCCCACAAAAAGCTGCTGCATTTCTTTGCCGGTCAGAACATGGAAGTCGTCGCGAGCCTGCGCGACACCCAGAATTTCGGCGCGGCCAATGCCCAGGGACTGGGAATCACGGAAATCATGAAAAGCAGCTTTAGCCAGGACAGGAACAGTTTTTTAGCGTTGGCGCAGTGGTGCGAAGAGAAGATATCTGAGCAAATGTCAGGGCAGCTTCCGAAAAGAAAAACCCTGCCGCCGGATTACTATATCGCACTTAGCAGCATTGCCTGATGCAGGCTATCGCTCACCCCTTTGCGAAAAGGCAAGAGTTTCTGCGATATCAGAAATAGCCAGCTTTTGCATCAACAGGCGATCCACACCCAGGGCAACACCTGCACAACTGGGCATGCCTTCAGCGAGCGCGGAGAGCAGTTCCTCATCGACAGGTACGACCTCTTTGCCGGAGGCACAACGCAACGCATTATCGGCAAGAAAACGCGACCGCTGCTCTGCATGATCCGTCAACTCAAAATAACCGTTAGCCAGCTCCATGCCATTGAGAAAAACCTCAAAACGGCGTGCCACCAAAACGCCATCTGCCGTTTTCTCCGTGCGAGCGAGTGCAGACTGGCAGGCGGGGTAATTTTTCACAAACACCAGGCCAGCCGGCAAGGTTGGCTCAACGGCCAAACTGAAAACCAGATCGAGGCAGGTGCTGCGGCCCTCGGCCGCAAAGTTTGAGCCTGAGAGCTCTCTGGACAACTTCTGCAGCTGCTCCAGCGCATCGAGGTGCGGATTCAGCCCGGTACAACGCTCAAAGCTCGCCCCATAATCCAGAGAAGTTACCGGTACAGGTTCGGCCAGCGCCATATTGACCAAGTCCGCCACTTCAGCCATAAGCTGCAATTCATTCCACCCCGGGCGGTACCACTCCAGCATGGTAAATTCTGGATTGTGCCGGGTACCAGACTCTCCAGCCCGGAACACTTTACCCAACGAGTAAATTGCACCGCTGCCGGCAGCAAGCAGCCTCTTCATAAAAAATTCCGGCGAGGTCTGCAGGTAGCCCGTAAAGCCGGAAGCCTGAACGGCAATGCTGTCGATATGCAGGTCGGTGGCCGTCGTCAGCCCCAGAACGGGCACCTCCACCTCCAGCACAGCTCGCTCTGAAAAAAACCCGCGGATACTGGCCAGCAGCTTTGCCCTGGCGCGAAGTGCTTCCATGCTGGCTGTCGGCCGCCAATCGGTTGTCATCATCCTAGCAACTGGGCTGTTGCGAAAAGCACTGGCGAGCCCGCGACCAGACCAAGGAGACGCTCAGCGGCATCAATCTGATCTTCAGCAGCGACAGGGTGGGCTTCACTGTTTGGACACTTACGGCTTGCATGAATGGTTAACTACGCCCGGCTTATATACTCGCCGGTTCGGGTGTCTACCTTTACCACATCCCCGATATTGAGAAACAGGGGGACCTTGACAACCGCGCCGGTGCTGAGAGTCGCCGGCTTGGTCCCACCCTGGGCAGTGTCGCCCTTGAGGCCGGGATCAGTATCGACAATTTCCAGTTCGACATGATTGGGCGGGGTGACAGCCAGCGGCGCACCGTTATAGAGCGTTACAACACAATTATCCTGCTCTCTCAGCCACTTGGCCGATTCACCCAGGACCACTGCATCAGCCTGGTGCTGCTCGAAAGTGTCTGGCTCCATAAAATGCCAGTATTCACCATCGGTGTAGAGGTACTGCATATCCTTATCCATCACATCGGCGCCTTCCAGCGACTCTCCCGACCTGAATGTGCGCTCCCAGACTCGGCCGGTTTTCAGGTTTCTCAACCTGACGCGACTGAACGCCTGGCCCTTGCCGGGCTTAACAAATTCATTTTCGACAATGGCGCACGGGTCGCCATCAAGCATTACTTTCAGACCGGAGCGAAATTCGTTGGTAGAATAGTTGGCCATTATTACCTCAACCTTTATCTGGGATTTCAAAAGGCGGCTATGATAACCCGTTCAGTTGCAACTGTGGATAGCCAGAGCTGGCAGGAACAGTTAAGTACCTGCATCCGCGACCCGCAAGAACTGTTTCGCGAACTGGCGCTCGACCCGGCATCCCTGGATAATGCCTTCGCTGCCTGCGAAAAATTTTCCCTGCGGGTCCCTCGCGCGTATCTCAATCGAATCGAAAAGGGCAACCCCGAGGATCCCCTGCTGAAACAGGTTTTACCCGCGGCAGAAGAACTTGCCCTTGTGCCGGGCTACCTGCGCGACCCGCTGGAGGAAAAGCAGGCCAACGCGGCACCCGGATTGATTCACAAATACCACGGCAGGGTCTTGCTTATCGGCAGCACCAACTGTGCGATCAACTGCCGCTATTGTTTTCGACGACACTTTGACTACGGCAACAACAGACCCGGCCGCAACGAGTGGCAGCAGACCCTGGACTACATACGCCATGACAAAAGCATTTCAGAAGTGATCTACAGCGGCGGTGATCCGCTGGCAGCCAGCGACCGGCAACTGCAGTGGCTGACCGAGCAGGTTGCAGACATCAAGCATGTGCGGAGGTTGCGCATTCACAGCCGCCTGCCGATCGTGATCCCGGATCGGATCAATACCTCCTGCCTCAACTGGATGACAGGCACTCGCCTGAAGCCGGTGATGGTTCTGCATTGCAATCATCCCAACGAACTGGACAGCGACGTTATATCAGCCATCGCACGCATGAAAGCCAGTGGCATAGCCCTGTTTAACCAGAGCGTTTTGCTTAAGGGTATCAACGATAGTGCTGATATACTGACAGAGCTGAGTGAAACGCTGTTTGCAGCAGGCGTGCAGCCCTACTACCTTCATCTGCTGGATCGAGTGTCCGGGGCCGCTCATTTCAATGTACCGGAAAAGTATGCTGTGGAAATTTACCGACAACTGATAAAAGCACTCCCGGGCTACCTGGTGCCAAAGCTGGTGAAGGAGCTGGCCGGGGAAGCCAGCAAAATACCTGTGAGCTGAGGCAAGCCCAAATCAAGACAATCGCATCGGCAGCACTCGATCTCAACCCACATTTCTCTATAATGAAACGTTACTAATCACTACTGTAAAGAAAAATGACCGTCTTCTCCCGACTGATAAGCCGACAAAATAAACGCCGAGAAAAACAATCCATGGCATCGAATGAAGAGCTAAAAGTTCTCATCGTTCACGACGATCAAAATGAAGCAAACCGCCTGACCAGCTTGTTGCGAAATGCCAAGTACAGGGTCACACCGACGTACACCAGGGACCCGAAAGCAATCATCAAGCTGATGGAAGAAAAGCCGTTTGACCTGATTCTGTCCCAGCATGAAAGCGAATCAATTCCGGGGAAGGACATTTTTACTATCCTGCGCCGCCTGAATCTGGACTTGCCGGTGATTCAAATATGCGCCGACAAAAGCTTTGAAAAAATAACCGAGGGCATGAAGCTAGGCTCTTATGCCACCATACCCATGGATGAAGACCAGCTGTTATTGCTGACCATTGCGCGCATTCTCTACAACCTGGGGCAAAGACGCGGACTGCGATACTGGAAGCGTCGCTATATGGAATCGGAAAGCCGCTGCCAGCGACTGTTGGGCTCCTCCAGAGATGCCATTGCTATCGTCCAGGATGGAACCTATACCTACGCCAATGAGGCCTACGCCAACCTGTTCGGCTTTATCGATCCAGAAGGCATGAGCTGCCTGCCGGTCATCGATACCATTGCCCCGGATGATCACCCCAGGATGAAGAAGTTTTTGAAGCCACTCGATCCCGAGGAGGAACCGGAAAAACAGGTCGTTACCTTCACCGGGGTTTCCGGCGACGACACCCCGATACCCGTAGAATGCCAGGTTTCCCGCGTCGACTTTGACAGTGAACCCGCATTGCAGTTTTTGATTCCGATGGAGGACCTGGCCGGAAGCGATGTCTCCCAAATCAGCCGTCTGACTCATGCTGGCGCTCCGATTCAGCGCCATCGAACACTGGAGCATATCGACAACGCCATCAACCAGGCGGCTACCCAGGGCAATCTCTCCACCCTGATCTATATCTGCATTGATCGCTACCACGATCTTCAGGAAGAAATCGGCTACCAGGCAATGGAGAAGCTGGTCATCTCACTGATCGAACGTCTCGAAGCGCAGATTGATGATGCCCACAGTTTTGACCGCTTTAAGGAAGAGAGCCTGATTCTGCTGGTTAAAGGCGCCAGCATCAATCATGCGGCGCAATTGGCCGAAAACCTCTGCCAGGCCGCCAGGGAAAAGCCAATAGAGGTTGATGACCAAACCTTCGATATCACCCTCAGCATTGGCATCAGCGGCATCAGTGAGGCGGTTACTTCACCTGAGGGCTGTATATTCCGGTGTCTGCAGGCAATCACCGAGTTGCAGGCAGACCAGGAGCAGGCCAACTATGGCAATGGCGTAAAAATCTACGAGGCCGACATCAAAACTGCAGCAAAAACCAGTTTTAACGTGGAAGAGCTCGGTGACACTTTACTGGATAAAAACCTCTTTGTTCTCTTCTACCAACCCTTGGTACCGCTCCACGGAGAGCCCAGCGAGTTCTACGAAGTACTGCTTCGCGTAAGTCCTGAAGGCAACCCCGAAGATCTGCCGGAGGACTTTATTGATCAGCTGTTCAGGTCAAAAGTCGCCGGCAAGATTGATCGCTGGGTCATTATGGAGTCGTTCAAAGCCCTCTCGGAGAAAACCAAAAGCGACCCCGAAACCCGACTGTTTATCAATCTCGCCGACGCTACGATCTGCGATTCCGGCTTTATCCCATGGCTGAAAGTTGCCATGAAGGCATCAAACATCTCACCGAAACAGCTGATCTTTCAGATTCGCGAAATTGATGTGGGCAGGCACCGCAATCAAGCGACCAAGCTGATCAGTGACCTTGCGGCGATAAAAAGCCTCACCTCGCTGTCTCACTTCGGGCGGGCAATCGACCCGCTGCAAATGTTAGCCACAGTCTGCTTTGACTTTGTAAAACTTGACAGCACCATAATTGACAAAACCCAGCGCAACCGCGAAAACCACTTGGAAGACATTGAAGATCTTCTCGGCGGATTAAAACATACCGATTGCCAGGTGATTATCCCGCATGTTGAAAACGCCAGCATGATCCCGGCACTCTGGTACCACGGTATTGACTATATACAGGGAAACTTTGTGCGGCCGCCCGCAGCCAAAATGGATTTCGATTTTCAGGACGAGCAGTAATCCTACTGCCGCACGTCGCGGTCGCTGAAACCCATCAGGTAGAGAATTGCATCCAGACCCAGGTTGGAAATCGACTGCTTGGCGGAGGCCTTCACCAACGGCTTGGCGCGAAAGGCAATTCCAAGACCGGCAATACTGAGCATGGGCAGATCATTGGCGCCATCGCCAACCGCGATAACCTGAGCAAGGGCAATCCCCTCTTTCGCAGCGATCTCCCTCAGCAACGCCGCCTTGCGCCGGCCATCGACGATCTCACCGGTGACCCGCCCGGTCACCAGCCCATCAGCAACTTCGAGCTCGTTGGCGTAGACATAGTCGACTCCGAGATTGGCCTGAATCCGCCTGGCGAAATAGGTAAAGCCCCCGGAGAGGATTGCAGTTTTATAGCCCAGCTTGCGGAGCGTATTAATCAGGTGCTCCGAACCCTCGGTCATCTGGATTCGTCTGGCGACGCTATCGAGCACCGAAGCATCGAGCCCTTTTAAAAGCCCGACACGGCGAACAAAACTCTCGCAAAAATCCAGCTCACCCCGCATTGCCGATTCGGTAATTGCCGCCACCTGCTCACCGACACCCGCCTCCTTTGCCAGCTCATCGATCACTTCGGCCTCGATCAGGGTGGAATCCATGTCAAAGACCACCAGGCGGCGATTGCGGCGATAGATGTTATCTTCCTGGCAGGCGATATCGACTTCCATTTCAGCCGACAGCTCCAGCAGCTCCTCTCTCAGTCGCGTCATGCTTGCGGGTTTGCCACGAACAGAAAACTCCACAGACGCCTTGCTCTTCTCCTCAAAATGATCGAGCGGTATGCGGCCCGACAGGCGGGTGATCTTGTCGATATTGAGCCCGTGGGCGGCAGTTATGGCAGTCACGCGGGCAATTTGTGCCGCGGAGATTGACCGCGCCAGCAAAGTCACGATATGGCGTGCCTTACCCTGTTTGGCGACCCAGCGCCGGTAACTGTCTTCGGTAATTGAATCAAAGCGCACCTGCATATCCATCTCGGCAAGGCAGTCCGCAATTTGCTCCCGCAAGCGGTCCACGCTCTCAGCGTGAGCAATTTCCACCAACAGGCCGAGATTCAGGGAATTGTGAATCACTGACTGACCGATATCCAATACCCGCACATCGGAACTGGCCAGAAGAGATGTCACGGCACAGGTGACACCCGGCTTATCTTCGCCGGTCACTTTGATTATTAGAATTTCTCTTGCCACAGTCGCCTTAAAACCCAGACCGGAAAACTGCGGTCATTATAGGGGAGTCACCAGCAAGTTAGAAACATAGAACCAATGCAGCGACAATATTTACGTTTACGTAAGCGTAAATATTTATTAAGCTCAGCAGATACGCTCCGGGAGACTGGCACCGATGCCCGAAAATAAAAACAGCTACAGCATTTCCGAACTGTCCAGAGAGTTCCAGGTAACCACCCGAACCATCCGGCACTATGAGGAGATCGGCCTGCTGTCTCCCCAGCGCCGGGGACAGACAAGAATATATACACCGGCTGACCGGGTTCGACTGAAACTGATTCTGCGCGGCAAGCGACTCGGGCTGAGCCTGGATGAGTCCCGGGACATCATCAATATGTACGAGCCGGGCAAAGGCAACAAAGGGCAACTGCAAAAGCTGATTGCCGCTATCGGGCAACAGCGCCAAAAGCTGGAGCAACAGCAAAAAGACATCGCCAATATGATCGCCGATCTCAACAGAGCAGAATCGGATTGCCTGCAAGCCCTCAGAGCCTCGGGACAATAAGGGACAACCGTCCAGGAGCACCCCATGAACACAAGCTACCCGACCCTGAATTTCAACCTCGGCGAGGACATCGACATGCTGCGCGATTCCGTCTACCAGTTCTGTCAGGCAGAACTTGCGCCACGTGCCGCAACAATCGATGCCCGCAATGAATTCCCAATGGACATGTGGCGCAAATTCGGCGACATGGGCCTGCTCGGGATCACGGTTGAGGAGGAGTTCGGTGGCACCGGGATGGGTTATCTCGCCCACGTGATTGCAATGGAAGAGATATCCCGCGCCTCGGCGGCTGTTGGCCTGTCATATGGTGCTCACTCCAACCTCTGCGTCAACCAGATCCGCAAAAACGGCACTCGCGAACAAAAGCTGAGATACCTGCCAAAACTTTGCAGCGGCGAGCATGTCGGCGCACTGGCGATGTCGGAGCCCAATGCCGGTTCCGATGTGGTCTCAATGAAACTGCATGCGAGCAGGCACGGCGACAAATACATCCTCAACGGCAACAAGATGTGGATCACCAATGGTCCCGACGCACACACTTATGTCATCTATGCCAAAACGGATGTCGCTGCAGGCTCCAGGGGCATCACCGCCTTTATCGTAGAGCGGGATTTCCCCGGCTTCTCCCGGCACCAGAAACTGGACAAGCTGGGTATGCGCGGCTCCAATACCTGTGAACTGGTGTTTGCCGACTGTGAAGTTCCCGCCGAAAACGTCCTCGGCGGAGAGGGCCGGGGCATCGCCGTGCTGATGTCCGGACTCGACTACGAGCGCACCGTTCTCTCGGGTGGCCCGGTTGGCATCATGCAGGCAGCTCTCGATGTTGTCGTACCCTATATCCACGACCGCGAGCAGTTTGGCCAGGCGATCGGCGAATTCCAGCTGGTGCAGGGCAAGCTGGCCGATATGTATGCCACCCTGAATGCCTGCCGGGCCTACCTCTACGCAGTGGCTGGCGCCTGTGATCGGGGCGAGACGTCGCGGAAAGATGCCGCTGCGGTGATACTCTACACTGCAGAAAAGGCGACCCAGTGCGCACTGGACAGCATCCAGTTGCTCGGCGGCAACGGCTATATCAATGAATATCCAACCGGCCGGCTGTTGCGCGATGCCAAGCTGTACGAGATTGGCGCGGGAACGTCAGAAATTCGCCGCATGCTGATCGGCCGCGAGCTGTTTCATGAAACCCGTTAAGCGCAGCCTGCTGCAGCCCGGATCACTGAAGCCGGAAGCCCGGCCCTTAGGTCCCGCAAGCAGGCCCGACTAAATATTGGGAGCAAGAGATTTGGCCATCATCAAGTCGAACATCAACACCCGCAGCGCAGAATTCAGCGAAAACAGCGCCCATATGCAGTCCCAGGTAGATGATCTGCGGGCCAAATTGGCGCAGGTCAAACTGGGTGGCGGCAAAAAATCCCGGCAGCGCCACGTTTCGCGGGGAAAACTGCTGCCCCGTGAGCGGATAAATTTCCTCCTCGACCCCGGCTCGCCGTTTCTGGAGCTCTCCCAGCTGGCCGCCTGGGATGTTTACGACGACGAGGTTCCCTCGGCCGGTATTATTACCGGCATCGGCCGCATCTCGGGACAGGAGTGCGTGGTGGTTGCCAATGACGCCACCGTCAAGGGTGGAACCTACTATCCGCTGACGGTAAAAAAGCACCTGCGCGCCCAGACCATCGCCCGGGAAAACAACCTCCCCTGCATCTACCTGGTGGACTCGGGTGGCGCCAACCTGCCCAATCAGGATGAGGTTTTCCCCGACCGCGACCACTTTGGCCATATCTTTTTCAACCAGGCCAATATGTCGGCCGAGGGCATCCCGCAGATTGCGGCGGTTATGGGCTCCTGTACCGCCGGTGGCGCCTATGTACCGGCGATGGCGGATGAGTCCATTATTGTCAAAAACCAGGGCACCATTTTTCTCGGTGGCCCGCCGCTGGTAAAGGCCGCCACCGGAGAGGTGGTTTCTGCCGAGGATCTTGGCGGTGCCGATGTTCACTGCCGCACCTCCGGAGTTGCAGACCACTATGCACACAATGATCACCATGCACTGGAGCTGGCACGCCGTGCCGTCGCCCGCTGCAATCGGGTCAAACCGCAACCGCTGGATACTCGCGAGCCCCGGGATCCTCTCTACGACCCGAAAGAGATCTACGGTGTCATCCCCAGGGACAAGCGACAATCCTACGATGTGCGCGAGGTGATCGCACGGATTGTGGACGGCTCCGATTTCGATGAATTCAAATCACTCTATGGCACCACGCTGGTTTGCGGGTTCGCGCGAATCTCTGGTTACCCGGTGGGCATTGTCGCCAACAACGGCATTCTGTTTGGCGATTCAGCGGAGAAAGGCGCTCACTTTGTCGAACTCTGTGTGCAACGAAAAACACCAATGGTATTCCTGCAGAATATCACCGGGTTTATGGTCGGCAAGAAGTATGAGGCCGGTGGCATTGCCAAGCAGGGCGCCAGGATGGTGACCGCAGTGGCCTGCGCCAGGGTGCCAAAATTTACCGTACTGATAGGCGGCTCTTTTGGCGCCGGCAACTATGGCATGTGTGGTCGCGCCTACGATCCGCGCTTCCTTTTCATGTGGCCCAACGCGCGCATCTCGGTAATGGGCGGAGAACAGGCGGCCGGCGTTCTCGCCACAGTAAAGCGCGAACAGTTCGAACGCGAGGGCGTAACCTGGAGCGACGAGCAGGAAGCAGCCTTCAAGCAACCGATCATCGACGACTACGAGCGCCAGGGGCACCCCTATTACGCCACTGCGCGACTGTGGGATGACGGTGTCATCGACCCGGCAGAGACACGCATGGTTCTTGGGCTGGCCATTTCGGCGAGCCTGAACAGGGAAATCGAAGACACCAGGTTTGGTGTTTTTCGCATGTGACAATTTGAAAAGCCTCTGCCTCACCTGCCGGTCAGCAGAGGTGGCTACTTTGGAAGGGTTTGCAAACGATGAATGAAAAGGTAACAACCCGGTACGATGAGCGCGGCGTGGCGACAGTCACTCTCGCCAACCCGGATAAACACAATGCCTTTGACGATACGGTCGTCCGCCAGTTGATCGGGGCTTTTAACCAGGTGGGCGCCAGTGATGCCCGCATCATGGTGCTGGCCTCCGAGGGCAAAAGTTTTTCCTCCGGCGCCGATCTCGACTGGATGAAACGTATGGCTGGCTACTGCTTCGAAGATAACTGCCGCGATGCCCGGGCACTGGCCGAGATGTTGTCCACACTCAACGCCCTGCCGATGCCGACCATAGCCCGGGTACAGGGCGCAGCCTTTGGCGGTGCGGTGGGGCTGGCCTGTTGCTGCGATATGGTTGTCGCTTCCGATACTGCCAGCTTCTGCCTCAGCGAAGTAAAAATAGGTCTGATCCCGGCCACCATCAGTCCCTATGTGATAGAAGCCATAGGCGCCCGCGCTGCACGCCGCTACTTCACCACCGCCGAGCGCTTCAGCGCCGAAACGGCGCAGCAACTCGGCCTGGTTAGCCAGTTATGCCAGGCGGAGCAACTCGACAAAACGCTGCAATCCCTGATAACGACTCTGCTAGGCAATGGGCCACAGGCAACCCGTGAGGCGAAAAGGCTGGTACTGGATTACGCCAACCGTGCCGTCGATGCCGAACTGATCGCCGACAGCAGCATCCGCATCGCACGGCTGCGGATGTCGCCGGAGGGCCAGGAGGGACTGGGTGCTTTTCTGGAGAAACGCAAACCCTCATGGACATAACCAAAGGTTGAGCGGGATCGAAGCATTGTTGACCTCAACCCCGATTGAGAGCTGAAAACCCATGTTTAACAAAATCCTGATAGCCAACCGCGGCGAAATTGCCTGCCGCGTTATTCACACCGCGAAGAAACTCGGCATTGCCACCGTGGCTGTCTACAGTGATGCCGACCGTGATTCGCTACATGTCGCCATGGCCGACGAGGCTTTTCATCTCGGCGCCGCCCCTTCCCGCGAATCCTACCTGCGTATCGATCGCGTCATCGAGACGGCAAAAAAAAGCGGCGCCGAGGCCATCCACCCGGGCTATGGTTTTCTTTCCGAAAACGCCGATTTCTGCCGCGCCTGCACTG
Source organism: Porticoccaceae bacterium (assembly GCA_041571855.1). Lineage (GTDB taxonomy): Bacteria > Pseudomonadota > Gammaproteobacteria > Pseudomonadales > Porticoccaceae > JACKOF01. Next base: position 21,219 of record JBFFTH010000005.1, on the reverse strand, counting down.
ACAATGATCTGGTGTTTGTCGGCCCGCCGGCCGAGGCCATCGAAGCCATGGGGTCAAAATCTGCCGCCAAGCAAGTTATGGAAGATGCCGGTGTGCCGGTGGTGCCGGGTTACCACGGCGACGACCAGGACCCGACGCTGCTGAAACTCGCCGCCGACCGGATGGGCTACCCGGTGCTTGTCAAGGCAGTGGCAGGTGGCGGCGGCAAGGGAATGCGCCAGGTGTGGAGCGAGAATGAGTTTGACCCGGCGCTGGAAGCAGCCAGACGAGAGGCCATCAGCGCCTTTGGCAACGGCGACATGCTGGTGGAAAAATACCTGACCCGGCCCCGCCATGTAGAGATTCAGGTCTTCTGCGACAGTTTCGGCAATGCCGTTTACCTGTTCGAGCGCGATTGCTCTGTGCAGCGCCGCCACCAGAAAGTCATCGAGGAAGCACCCGCTCCCGGCATCAGCACCACCCTGCGCCGGGCCATGGGGGAGGCGGCCATTCGCGCCGCACTGGCAATCAACTACCAGGGTGCCGGCACGGTGGAATTCCTCCTCGACAGGGATAACGCCTTCTACTTCATGGAGATGAATACCCGCCTGCAGGTGGAGCACCCGGTCACTGAAATGGTCTCCGGCCAGGACCTGGTGGAGTGGCAATTGCGCGTCGCGGCGGGCGAGAAATTACCGCTGACCCAGGATCAATTGCAGATCAGGGGCCATGCCTTTGAAGCGCGCATCTATGCCGAAGACCCCGACAATGACTTCCTGCCGGTGACCGGTAAGCTATCTTTTCTACAGACGCCGGAAACCGATGAACACGTGCGAATTGATTCCGGTGTGCGCCAGGGCGATGAGGTCAGCGTCTACTATGACCCGCTGATCGCCAAGCTGATCACCTGGGATGAAAACCGCGACCGTGCCCTCGCCCGCCTGACCAGGGCACTGCGTGACTACCGCATCAGTGGCATGACCACCAATCTGGCATTTCTCTACAACCTGGCCAACTGCGAGCCGTTCCGCGAGGCCAGCCTTGACACCGGTTTTATCGACAAACACCACGATAAAATCTTTCACGACAGCCAACCCTACATAGACATCGAACTGCCGCTGGCAGCGCTCTATCTCATTTTGCGCCGCGCCCAGCAGGGTAGTGACAGCGAATCCGCCCGCCGCGACCCCTGCTCGCCGTGGAATATCAATAACGCCTGGCGACTGAACGAGGATCACCTGCACCAGTTTCAATTGCTGCTCCACGACCGGCAATTCGGCGTTACCGCGCGACAACTCGGCAGTGGCGCGGCAACCCGGTACCTGATCAGCTATGCAGACCGCAGGGTGGAAGCCCAGGGCAAGCTGGACGGCAGCATGCTGCGGGCCAACCTCGACGGCCACCAGATGACCGCGTCGATAGCCGATCACGATGACTGCTACAGCCTCTACAGCGAGCACAGTGCCCTCTCTTTCCGCGTCGTGACACCGGACCTGGGTCAAGAGGACAGTGGCTCCGGGCATGGCGGCTTTGCAGCACCGATGAACGGCACCCTGGTCGCGATCCTGGTCGAGCCGGGCCAGGTGGTGAATGCCGGCGACACGCTGGTGGTGATGGAAGCGATGAAAATGGAACACAGTATCAAGGCGCCCGCCGCTGGGGTGGTTACCGAGCTCTACTTTCAACCCGGCGACCTGGTGGATGGCGGTGCAGAATTGCTGGCATTCGAGCACTCCTGCTGACTTTTAGCGCCAACGACAGAGTGCCCTTTTACTGCTTGCCGAGCCAATGGTGGCAAGCGGCAGCGGGGTAAGCGATGACGGCGAAATCCCTGTATCATCTGCGCAACTCTTCGGCGGAAAATTTAATTTATGGCATTACCCAGGCAGGTAAATATTGTTGAGGTTGGCCCCCGTGACGGCCTGCAGGACGAAAAAACTGCGGTTGAGGTTGGCACCAAAGCCGCACTGATAGAAAAGCTGGCCGCTGCCGGCATTGGCCGGATGGAAGCGGGCAGTTTTGTCAGCCCGAAATGGGTGCCACAAATGGCCGGCACCGACGAACTGTTTAATCTTCTGCCACAGCACAGCCGTACTGCCTATATCGCCCTGACACCGAATCTCACCGGCTTGCAGAGAGCCCTCGACTGTGGCGCCAGGAATGTGGGCTTTTTCGTCGCGGCCTCTGAGAGCTTCAACCGGAACAATCTCAACAGCACCATTGCCGAGACACTCAAGCGCTTTGCATCGATGATGCAGGTTGCCGAGCAACACTCGCTCAGTGTTCGGGGGTATGTCTCCTGTGTTGTTGCCTGCCCCTATGAAGGCGATATTTCGCCTGCCGCAACGGCAGCAGTTGCAACACAATTGCTGGATCTGGGGTGTAACGAAATCTCTCTCTGTGACACCCTGGGTGTTGGCAACCCCAACAGCATCAGCCGGATGCTGGAAGCGGCCATGCAGAATATCCCCCTGGAAAAAATCAGTTTGCACCAGCATGACACCTATGGCCAGGCGCTGGTGAATATCCATACCGCCCTGCAAATGGGTGTCAGCACATTTGACAGTTCGGTTGCCGGCCTCGGCGGCTGCCCATATGCCAGGGGAGCCGCTGGTAATGTGGCCACGGAAGACCTGGTCTGCATGCTGGACGGACTGGGCATCCAGCACGGCATCGAACTGGAAAAACTGGTGGAGGCCGGTCAGTTTATTTGTAAAAAACTGGGCCGCAAAAACGGTTCAAAGGTCGCGCTGGCAATTGCGGCAAATTCGCAACACTGACCTACTCGTCAGCAAAGGTTATGGTCTGGTAACGCCAGGCTTGCAAGGCCTTCGAGGCAGCGGCTGGAATACCCGCCTTGCGCTTCAACTGCGCCAGGAATAGTTCCGGCGAGGGCAGCTGCTCCCAGACACTGGGCAGATAAGTCGCCCTGTATTTGCCCTGCTGGATAATCAGGCCATCGACGCCAGGGCGAAGCCGGGAAATCAATTCATCCTCATTCTCAACGGCCAATGACTCGGGTGTGGTCAGCACTGAAATCTCAAAGCGAAGCGCTTCAAACTCCGCCAGGCAAACCGGCTCAAAACGCGGATCCCTGAAAGCGGCCGCCTCAGCATGAGTCACCACATCCACAACCAACGGCTGAGAGGCTTCCAGTGCGCCGATGCAACCTCGCAAGCTTCCCGCTTTTTTGAGGGTGACAAAGCTGGCCCCCCGCCGTTTCAGATTGCTGCCGTAATTCTCCATATCCACGGTATACGGATGCTGGTGTTGCAATCTGTGCAAAACAGACCGCCGCGCAAGGGACAAAAGAACCCGGCGATCCTCGCTGTTAAGTCTGATTGCCTGTAAATCGTTCATCGCGTAAATCCCTGTTGCCTATTGGAGTTTCAGCAAAGCGCGAAAGTTCATAGGGCCAATAAAATCAAAGCAACAAAAAAGGGGGACAAGCCCCCTTTAACGTCAGCCCCAAACAAGGCCCAGATCAGTGTGGAGCTTCTGCCGATGCTGCTTTCTTCTGCTGCTCTTTCACCGCCTGGGCAAAAAGGGCATCAAAGTTCATCGGAGGCAGTGCCAACGGGGGGAAGCCACCTTTCACAACCACGTTGTCGATCGCCTCGCGGGCATACGGGAAAAGTGCTGCCAGACACTGGGTGTTCAGCAACTGGGCCAACAGCTTGCTTTCCAGCCCCCTGATCAGGAAGACACCGGCCTGCTGAACTTCAGCCAGATAAACCGTCTTGTCATCGCTCTTGACAGCAACTGTTACCGTCAACACCACTTCGTACTGGTCTTCGCCCAGCTTTTGGGTTTTGGATGAAACATCCTGGTTTACTTTTGGTTTCAGTTTTTCACTGAATGCTCTTGCACCCATTGGGGATTCAAAAGACAGGTCTTTTAAATAAAGCCCCTGGAGGCCAAACTGCTGTTCCGGTTTTTTCTCGTTTGTTTCAGACATTTTCTCTTCTCTAAAGCCAGTCAATTTAAAAATATTCTGTCGCCGCCCGACTACTCTGCCGATGACAGGAGTTCGTCCAGGCGACCACTGCGCTCCATTTCCCTCAACTCGGAAAAGCCCCCGACATGGGTGTTGCCCACCCAGATCTGTGGAACGGTCCTCTGGCCGCTCTCGCGCATAATTTTCAGACGCAACTCCGGGTCGCTGTCCAGCATGATTTCCCGATACTGGACACCCTTGCTCTCGAGCAGGCTTTTCGCCGCCCGACAATAGCCGCAGACGCTGGCGCTGTATACCCTGACATCAACCACGGGTCAGTCCTTGCCCTTTACCACCGGCAGGTTTTGGTTCCGCCACTCCATCATGCCACCGGCAAGCCTGCGTACTTCATAATCCTGCTGACGCAATAGACGACCTGCCGCGCCAGCCTGCTGGCCCATCTTGCAGGCAACCACGATGATCTTTTCCTTGTGCGGAGCAAGCTGGGCCAGGCTGTCTTTCAACTTGGCGAAGGGGATATGAATCGCCCCGACAATATGGCCATTTTTGAACTCTTTCTGATCACGTATATCCAGCAATACAGCCGCATCGCTATTGAGCAGGCTGGTGAGCTCACGCGGGCTCACCGGCTTGCCGGCACGGCTTCTCTCCGTCAGTGCGAAGATATAAATCAGCACCAGCAGCACACTGACCAGCAGCCACTGCTCACTAATAAAGATAAAAAAATCCACCTAGATCAACCTCAACTGATGTCGGCGCCCGGGCGCCGAAAACAAAGCCGCCAAGTATACACATCTGACTGGAAGATAAGAACCAACTTGGCACAGATCTTGGTACTGGCTGGCGTTTAACAGTAGAATTAACAACATCTTCACTTCGAGCCCTTGGACTTGTTAGCCGCTATGAGCAACCCAAAAAAAACTGTTGCACTTTTTATCCTCGATGGCTGGGGTCACCGAGACTCTGATGAGCACAATGCGATCAACGCCGCCAACACGCCGGTAAGAGATCGGCTGCTGGCCAACTTCCCCAACACAATGGTCGAAACATCGGGAATGGCGGTTGGGCTGCCGGAGGGACAGATGGGAAACAGTGAAGTCGGCCATATGACTCTCGGTGCCGGTCGAGTCATTTACCAGAACTTCACCCGCATCAACAAGGCCATTGCCGATGGCGACTTTTTTCAGAATCCCGCCTATGCCACTGCCATCGACGCGGCGATCAAAAACGACAAGGCGATCCATATTCTCGGCTTGCTGTCTGAAGGCGGTGTCCACAGCCACCAGGATCATATCCTGACCATGGCGGAGATGGCCGCCAACCGCGGTGCAAAACAGGTCTATATCCATGCTTTTCTGGACGGCCGGGATACACCACCCCGCAGCGCAGAGTCCTCACTGGTCAAGGCGGCAGCCAAAATGGAACAACTGGGGGGCATCGGCAGGGTAGCCAGCCTGTGTGGGCGCTATTACGCCATGGATCGGGACAATCGCTGGGATCGCGTTCAGGCGGCCTATGACATGCTGACACTGGGCAAGGCGGAATACACCGCACCCGATGCCGTCAGTGGGCTCAAATGCGCCTACCAGCGCGATGAAAATGACGAGTTTGTAAAGCCTACACTGATCCGCGATGAAGGCGAAAGCGATGCGACCATCCGCGATGGTGACACCGTGCTGTTTATGAACTTCCGGCCCGACCGTGCCCGCGAGATTAGCCGCGCCTTTGTCAGTAATGATTTCGACGGCTTTGAGCGTAAAGCCTGGCCCTGCCTGGCCGATTTCGTGATGACAACAGAATATGCCAGCGACATAAAAGCCAGCTGTGCCTTCCCGCCAGAAAAAACAGAAAATTCTCTCGGCGAGTATCTCAGCACGCTGGGTAAAACCCAGCTCAGGATTGCCGAAACAGAAAAATATGCCCATGTCACCTTCTTCTTCAATGGCGGCCAGGAAGCCGTATTTGAGGGCGAAGATCGTATTCTTGTGCCATCGCCAGACGTAGCCACCTATGACCTGAAGCCGGAAATGAGTGCCTTTGAGGTCACCGAAAAACTGGTTGAAGCGATAGACAGCGGCAAGTACGACCTTGTTATCTGCAACTACGCCAACTGTGACATGGTTGGCCACACCGGTGACTTTGATGCCGCCGTCAAGGCAGTGGAAACCGTCGATCAGTGCCTTGGCAAACTGCTGGAAGCGCTGGAAAAAACCGGCGGAGAGTGCCTTATCACAGCCGATCATGGCAATGTCGAACAGATGTTTGATCACTCTTCGGGACAGGGGCACACCCAGCACACCACGCTGCCAGTGCCACTGATTTATTTTGGTGGCAGGCAGCTTGAGCTCGATGGCGACGGCATCCTGGCCGATGTGGCGCCGACCATCCTTGAGTTAATGGATTTGCCCAAGCCTGCCGAAATGACCGGACGCTCCCTGATCAAACACGCCTGACTGTTTATGTTTCGATCCACCCTGCTGCTGGCCCTGATCTTCCTGGCCTGCTTCCAGCTTGCACTGGGCGACGAAAGGGAAGAACAGAAAAAGCTCAAGGCAGTCAGTTCAGACATCAGAAATATCGAAAACGCGCTGCAAAAAAATGCCGGCAAGCGTGAACGTCTCAACCACCAACTGCGCAAGGCCGAAATTGAGCGCGGTCGCATCCAGAAAACTATCGCCGAACTTGAAAATCAACTGGCAGCATTTAGCCGCGAGCTGAGCGCGCTCAGAAGTGAGCAAAGTGAACTGGAAGCAAACAAGCAAAAACAGCAACAGCTTATCTATCAGCAGATCAACATGGCCTACCGACTGGGTCGCGAGGAACCGGTAAAGTTGTTGTTGAACCAGGAAGACCCCGACCGACTTGCGCGCAGCCTCAAGTACTACAATTATTTCCTCACCGCGCGTGCCGAAAAACTGGACAGGTATATTGAAACCCTGGACAGACTGTCGCTGCTTGCCGGTGAAATTGACACCAAAACCAGCCAGTTGCAGGAGCGCCGGGAGCAACTGAAAAGCGAGGAAAAACAACTGGAGGCGAGCCAAAATCAGCGGACAAGCCTGCTCGCGGAATTAAAACAGCAGAGCACTACAGACAGACAGAGGCTCGCCGAGCTGCAGAAAGAGCGCGCCCGGCTTGTGGAAGTGCTGGACGCAATCGACAGGGCCATTGCAAACATACCGCTTCCCGAAACAGCCCTGCCTTTCAAGCAAAGTCGCGGCAAAATGCAGTGGCCGGTGGCAGGCAAATTGCGCCACAGCTTTGGCAGCCGAAGGAATGCCAAGATGACCTGGGATGGCTGGTTTCTAGAAGCACCCGAAGGCAAGACCATCCGGGCAGTCCACAGCGGAAGAGTCGTCTTCTCCGATTATCTGCGTGGTTATGGCCTGCTTGTGATTGTTGATCACGGCGAGGGTTACATGAGCCTTTATGCCCACAACCAGGTACTGCTGAAAGAAACCGGGGACTGGGTCTCGACTGCTGACAGCATTGCTCGCGCCGGAAATTCAGGTGGACAAACAATGTCCGGGCTCTACTTTGAAATCAGGCACAACGGCAAACCCACCAACCCCAAGGGGTGGCTGACATCCGGCTAGAGTTTCAGCGGCAAAGGGTCAGCTACTGAAATGGCTTTCGCCCAGAGGTTGTCGTGAGTACACTGTCACCAGTTTGTCAACAGAATTGTGCAATGAAGAAAACGCCTCTGCTTGCCCTCGCCCTACCCCTGCTCACCGCTTTCTGTTTCGGCGAAACTGCCGCCACAGAAACTCCCCCTGCAGGGCAGCTACCGCTCGACGAGCTGCGTACTTTTGCGCAGGTACTCGAACAAATCCGGGAGGCCTACGTCGAGGAAATTGACGATAAAACGCTGTTGGAAAACGCGATTATCGGTATGCTGGCCGAGCTGGATCCCCACTCCAGCTACCTCAACAAGGATGATTTCGAGGTACTTCAGGAACATGCCACCGGCGAGTTTGGCGGCCTCGGCATGGAGGTTGGGATGGAAAACGGGCTGATTAAAGTGATCGCTCCCATTGATGACTCTCCCGCAGCAGCAGCCGGGATTCAGGCAGGAGACCTGATCATCCAGCTCGACAATCAGCTGGTGCAAGGCATGACGCTGCAGGAGGCCATCGACATCATGCGCGGCCCCCAGGGAACAGGCATTCAGTTGCAAATTATCCGCGGCGCCCAGGGGCAGCCATTTGAGGTTGAGATAATTCGCGACATCATCCAGGTAAAAAGCGTCCGCAGTCGAATGCTGGAACCCGGTTATGGCTATGTTCGCATCGCACAGTTCCAGGATAATACCGGCGAACAATTCACAGCCGCCCTGAAAAAGATGAAACGGGATGAGCCGGCCCTGAAGGGCATCGTGCTGGATTTGCGCAACAATCCCGGCGGTCTCCTGGGGGCATCTATTGATATCGCTGACGCACTTCTCGATGATGGCACCATTGTGACAACCAAGGGTCGCATCGAATCGTCCAACAGCAGTTTTGCGGCACAACCGGGTGACCTGTTAGCAGGCCTGCCGGTCGTCGTTATCATCAATGGCGGCTCTGCCTCTGCATCGGAAATTGTCGCCGGCGCGTTGCAGGACAATAAACGCGCCCTGGTTATCGGCTCGGAAAGTTTTGGCAAGGGCTCTGTCCAGTCAGTGCTGCCAATCAGTGAGGGGCGCGCCATCAAGTTGACCACCGCGCGTTATTTTACGCCCTCCGGCAGATCAATTCAGGCAGAGGGTATTACCCCGGACATAACCCTGGCAGAGGCGGAATTAGAGTTCACCGACCAGCATTTCATCAAGGAAAAACAGCTGTCAGGACATCTCGACAATCAACAACGCAATGACAAACAGTCACAAGCGAAGGACAGCATGGCCCAGGATTACCAGCTGCTACAGGCTCTCAACCTGCTTAAAGCCGCCCACATTCTCGGTCAGGACCCTAAAATGTGAGATAAGTCACATTTTGTCGCTTTATTTCACCGTTTGTTCGCAGCATCTGTACGCTAGCACTGAGCTGCTCGATAATTAAACAGGGCTTATTGTAAATACCCAAAAACTAAAATAATGAAATGGCAGTTAGGTACGAATTATGATTTCTTTCAGAAAGAGTGACGCAAGGCCTGCAAACCAGTTCAGAACTGACCGTTTTTTCAAGCTGCATAACTACTGGTTTTTCGCAACCCGTGAAGGCGCTTCTGTCGGCCCCTTCGACTCCAGGGATTGCGCAGTCAAAGCTGTCGACGATTACATTGAGTTTGCCCAGAAGGCGGGTAAAGAAGCATTGAGATTTTTCGAACTCGACGCACGCTACGCCAGCTAGGTCAAAATCTGCCCCTTCTGCTCTGCCACAGGGTTGAGTGAAGGGTACTTACCCCCTGACTTCGACGCCCTTTTCACGCATGTACTGCTTGGCTTCGGCTATGCTGTACTCGGCAAAGTGGAAAATACTTGCCGCAAGCACAGCATCGGCCTTGCCCTCCAGCACTCCCTCGACCAGGTGCTGAAGGTTGCCGACACCGCCGGAGGCAATAATCGGGATATCCACTGCCTCACTCACTGCCCGGGTCAGTGGCAGGTTGAAGCCATCCTTGGTGCCATCCCGGTCCATGCTGGTCAAAAGGATCTCACCAGCACCGTACTGGGCCATCTTTACCGCCCACTCCACGGCATCCAGGCCGGTCGGCTTGCGACCACCGTGGGTAAAGATTTCCCATTTCAAAGGCTCACCCTCGCCACTGACCTGCTTGGCGTCGATGGCGACGACGATGCACTGGGACCCAAATCTTTCCGCCGCCTCGCGGACAAATTCAGGGGTTTTCACGGCAGCGGAATTGATCGCGACCTTGTCGGCACCTGCATTCAGCAGTGCACGAATATCCGCAAGAGTTCGCACGCCACCACCCACAGTCAGCGGTATGAACACCTCACTGGCCATTCGCTCTACGGTATGGATTGTAGTCTCGCGCTCTTCGTGGCTTGCCGTGATGTCGAGAAAGGTTATCTCGTCCGCCCCTTCTTCGTTGTAGCGTTTGGCCACTTCGACGGGGTCACCGGCATCCCGGATATCGACAAACTTTACGCCCTTGACCACCCGGCCGTTGTCCACATCAAGACAGGGAATAATGCGCTTCGCCAAACTCATATCGGGTTCTCTTCTGATAGGGATCAGTGCTGTTCCGGCAAGTGCCCGAGCTTGCCCATCTTGGTTTCAAGGTACTTGAGGTTGTGAGGATTTTGACCAGCATGCAGAGGGATTCGCTCAACTACATCGATACCCAACTCCTCCAATGCTGCCACCTTGCGAGGGTTGTTGGTCAACAACCTGACTTTGTTTATTCCCAGGTGCTCCAGCATCTCCTTGCAGCCACTGTAGTCACGCAGATCGGCGCCAAAGCCAAGCCTTTCGTTGGCCTCAACGGTATCAGCCCCTTCATCCTGCAGGTGGTAGGCCTTGATTTTGTTCAGCAAACCAATACCACGGCCCTCCTGGCGCAGGTATAAAATCGCCCCACAACCGGCTTCGGATATCATCCGCATTGCCATCTGCAACTGTGAACCGCAATCACAGCGCATACTGCCCAGCGCATCGCCCGTCAGGCACTCTGAGTGGATGCGAACCAGCACCGGCTCGTCAGAATCGAACTGGCCCATGGTCAGTGCGACATGCTCCTTGCCGGCCTCGCTGTCATCAAAGCCATGGATGTCAAAGATGCCCCAGCGAGTGGGCAGCAGGGATTTTTCTACAAAGCTTAAGGTCACTTGGGACTCCGCAAATCGACAGGCCGCTATTGTAGCGGGGAAACCGCCTGAGTAAAGCTTAACCAGTATCGGCTGCCGTTGGGTCTGAACTCAGAATTTTTGTTTCAGCACCAAAACGCCATTGGATTCCATCATCTCAACACGGGAAAGGAAACTGTTGCCGAGCAGGACCTGTGAAGGGTAGCTGCCAGCCAGAACCGCCACCGGAACCTGGCGCAGCGTGATCGCACCCACCTGCACCTTATCAAGATCGACAACCGATATTTCGACAACACCATTCGCAGTGCTGGTAGCGCCCCGTTCTGCGCCGCGAAGATCGATGTTGAGTCGCCTTGCCTGATCGCTGCTCATGGCAATCATGGTGGCGCCCGTGTCGACCATAAATTCAACGGCATGGCCGTTAATAAAACCACCGACATGGTAATGACCGCCAGGGCCTGCGGGAATCCTTACTTCCGCTTTTTTAGCAGCGACAAACCGGCTCGAGATATGCTCCGATACGCCCATGATCTGCACCTGGCCATTGATCTCCAGTTCGGCCTGACGGCTGTTACTGGCAATCAGCTTTATTCCTTCGGGACTTGTTTGACCTGCTTTCAGAATTCGCATGCGACCGTCAACGGTCAGCACCACACGATCCTTGAACAGGCCATCAACGCGGATATCGGCGACAGCGTGCGCAGCCCCAACCTGCAAAACAATCAGCTGCAGAAGCGCGGTTGCCAGCATTCGCCTCATTCAGAGCGCCAGCTGTGAAAAGGTGATCAGAATGATCCAGGTAAACAGCCCCGCCAGCAGGTCATCCAGCATAATCCCGACACCGCCGTGAACTTTCTTATCCAGATAACCAATCGGCCACGGCTTCCAGATATCAAACAGCCGAAACAGCGCAAACCCCGCCAGCATCCACTCCCAGGTCGCCGGTATCGCTGTCATCGCCAGCCAGAAACCGGCAATTTCATCCCAGACAATGCCGGGGTGGTCATGCACGCCCAACTGTCGCGCCGTTTCTCCGCAGAGATAAAAACCGACAATACTGGCGATCACCACAACCGCCAGATAGGCTGGCAGTGACAGACTTGCCAGTAGTGGAAAAATCAGCAGCGCGACCACCGTGCCGGCTGTACCTGGCGCCTTGGGCGACAAGCCGCTGCCAAAGCCAAACGCCAGTAGTTGCACAGGATTACGAAGTAACTGTTTAAAGCTTGGGTTCACGAGCGCCCCCGTCGGTCAAAAGTGCTGGTATCCAGCACCGTCAATGATTAGCTTGCGGCCATTTTTATCCAGGCACACAACGCCACTGCCTTCAATAATACGCCCTATCCGGGTTGCGTCCAATTCGCCTAGACCTATCATAGCCTCAACAATGCCGGCATTGCCCTCGGATACCGTGAAACAGAGCTCATAATCATCGCCGCCGGTTAATGCCCATTGCAAAGCCTGCTCCCGGTCACTACCGGCAACAGGCGGTGAGATCGGAATATTCCCGGCTATTAGCTCGGCGCCAACACCGCTGGCTTCGGCAATATGCCCAAGATCAGCCAGCAGGCCATCGGAAATATCGATCGCCGCTGAGGCAATCCCCCTCAACCGGAGTCCTTCCGCAAGGCGCGGCAAGGGTCGATAGAAGCGATTGAGCAGGTATTCTCGTTGCTCAGGGGAATTTTCGGTGGCGCCCTTTATCAGAGCAAGCGCGGCCGCACCATCGCCCAGACTACCGGTGACATAGATGCTGTCACCGGGTCTTGCTCCCGATCGCAGCAGGGCTTCGCCGGTTGGCACCGTGCCCAGCATGGTCAATGAAAGAGTCAGGTTTCCGGCGGTGGTATCCCCTCCGACCAGCGAACAACGAAAGCCTTCTGCATCGGCAGCCAGGCTTGCACTGAATGCCTGCAACCAGTCGGCATTGGCTTGCGGCAGTGTTAGCGCCAGAGTAAACCAGTGTGGGCTGGCACCCATGGCGGCCATATCACTTAAATTGACCCGCAACAGTCTGCTGGCGATATCTCCCGGCGCGGCATCGCCGGGAAAATGAACACCAGAAACCAGGGTGTCGACACTGGTGACGAGTTGCTCTCCAGGCGGCAACTGCAGTACGGCTGCATCATCGCCAACGCCCAGGACTTCGCTGTCGGACCCGGCCCCGATTCGGGAAAAATACTTTTCGATCAGGCCAAATTCATTCAGCGGCATAGTGACTCAGCTATTTTTTTGCCGCGGCAACTTCAATACTGCGGCTGTCGCTTGCAACCCTGTCCAGTATGCCATTGATAAATTTGTAGGTGTCGGTGGGACCAAATTTCTTGGCCAGGTTTACAGCCTCGTTGATCACTACCTTGTAGGGAATATCGATGCGGTTGATCAGTTCAAAGCTCCCCATCCTCAGCAGGGAAATGGAAATCGGATCCAGCTCCTCAAGCTTTCTGTCCAGGTGCGAGGCGTAGGCCGCATCAATCTTGTCCAGCTGGCGCGGGACACCGTGCAGGACCTCGGTGAAGAATTCCCCGTCCACCTTCGACATATCATTGTCGGTGCGGAACTCGGCCTCCACCTCGGTCACGTCGGCACCTGACATCTGCCACTGGTACAGCGCCTGCAGCAGTAACTGGCGGGCTTTTCTGCGTCGGGAAGGGATAGACACATTCTTCTCCTGAGTCATTACAACTGACGGAACAGGGCAACCATTTCCAACGCCGTCAGCGCCGCTTCCTCACCCTTGTTTTCTTCATTGTCGGCAGCGCGTTCCTTTGCCTGCTGCAGGTCATCGGTGGTGAGAACGCCAAAGGCCACCGGCAGATTTTCCCGCAGGGCAACCTCGCCGATACCACGGGTGCACTCGGCACAGACATACTCAAAATGTGGCGTACCGCCACGGATTACGCAGCCGAGACAGATAATCGCATCGAAGTCGCCACTTTTTGCTACTTTGCTGGCGGCCAGCGGCAGTTCAAAAGCACCGGGCACTCTGACCACGGTCATATTTTCTTTCGTGACACCCTGGCGCTTTAACGCCCTCAGCGCACCCTCCAGTAGCGACTCGGTGATTTCACTGTTCCAGCGCGCCACCACAATGGCAAAACGGGCATCACCGGCGTCAAAATTACCCTCAATGGGCCTGAATTCACTCATCTCGAAACTTCCAAATTACTGGCAATCAATGTACTCAACCACTTCCAGGTCAAAACCGGAAATGGCACTAAATTTGAACGGCGCACTCATCAACTTCATCTTGGTGACACCAAGATCACGCAATATCTGCGAGCCTGCGCCAACCTGGTGATAAACCCGACCGCCTGCGCTGGCGAGACCCTTGGCATCCCCCAGCAGGGCTTTGATATTTTCCTCTACCTGCTCAGCAGTTTCAGTGGCGTAAATCAGGACAATTACCCCGCGACCTTCACGGGCAACCATTTCCATCGCTTTCTGCATAGTCCAGGATTTATACTCTCCAGCGCGCTCAAGCGACAGCACATCACGCGCCGTATCGGAAAGGTGTACCCGCACCAGGGTGGGCTCACCGGAAACCAGCTCACCCTTGACCAGGACAAAGTGCTTTTCCCTTCTTGCCTTGTCGATATAGGTCTTGAGTGTGAACTCGCCAAAACGGGTAACCACTGCCTGTTCATTCACACAGACCACGGTCTGCTCGTTGACAGCTCGGTAATGAATCAGGTCTGCAATGGTACCGATTTTGAGCTTGTGCTTTTGGGCAAAGATTTCAAGATCCGGACGGCGTGCCATGGTGCCATCCTCGTTCATGATCTCCACGATCACGGCCGCCGGCTCGAAACCGGCAATGCGCGCCATATCGCAGCCCGCCTCGGTGTGGCCGGCCCGACTCAGAACACCGCCGGGCTGCGCCATGAGCGGGAAGATGTGGCCGGGCTGCACGATATCCTTCGGGGTGGCATTGCGCGCCACTGCCGCCTGCACCGTGCGCGCCCGATCAGCCGCGGAAATGCCGGTTGTCACGCCCTCGGCCGCCTCGATAGAGAGCGTAAAGTTAGTACCGTGGCTGGCCGCGTTATTATCCACCATCAGCGGCAAATCCAGCTGCCGACAGCGCTCCTGGCTGAGGGTCAGGCAGATCAGGCCGCGAGCATGGGTGGCCATGAAATTAATATCTTCCGCTTTCACCATCTCTGCCGCCATCACCAGGTCGCCCTCGTTCTCACGATCCTCGTCATCCATCAGGATTACCATGCGGCCCTGGCGAATATCCTCAATCAGCTCTTCAACACTATTCAGTTGCATCTTTTTACTTAAATCTTTTATAGAACAATTATTTCTCTGCAGCCTTGTCACCCAGCAGCAGTCGCTCCAGATAACGGGCGATCAAATCCACTTCCAGGTTTACCCTGCAACCCGGCTGATAGGCATCGATTACTGTTTTTTCAAGGGTGTGAGGCACAATGGTCAATTCGAACTCATCCCCCTCTACCTTATTCACCGTCAGGCTGGTGCCATCCACAGTAATTGAGCCTTTGTGGGCAATATACTTGGCCAGCTTTTTGGGCGCCCTCAGTCGAAAGTGTTCGGCCCTGGCCTCCGAATGCCGACTCAAGACTTCACCGACACCGTCGACATGCCCTGACACCATGTGGCCACCGAGCCGGGTGGTCGGCGTCAACGCCTTTTCCAGGTTAACCGGTGTACCAACCTGCCAATCACCGATTGTGGTGAGCGACAGGCTTTCCTTTGAAACATCTACCGCGTAGCCATCTCCGGGCAACGCAACCACGGTCAAACAAACACCGTTAGTGGCAATACTGTCACCAATGCCCACATCCGAGAGGTCGAGGTTGTTGGTTTTGATCCGCAATCGCACGTCGCCGCCCCGGGATTCACTGGCAACCACCTCGCCCACATCTTCAATAATTCCGGTAAACATATTTAACCCTGGTCACCCGGCGTGGCAACAATGCGCCAGTCATTGCCGACGGCACGCAGGTCCTCAATTTTCAAGTTCATTTTTTCTGCCATAGTTTGCATTGGCAAATTCAACAATGGCCTGGCGTCGCTGCCAAGCAAGGTTGGCGCCATGTAGCAGACCAACTCATCGACCAGCCCCTGTTGCACAAAAGCGCCTGACAGCACCGCACCAGCCTCAACCAGCACTTCATTGCACTCCCGGCCGGCAAGGTCTGCCAACAGTGCAGCAAGATCGACCACACCGCTATCATTTGGCAGAGAAACGATTTCGCCATTGGGTATTTCACCCTCACTTCGCGCTGTTGCCACCAGCACCCTTTCACCACGCAGGATATTGGCATCAGCAGGGATTCGCAGGCCGCTGTCAACCACTACCCTCAGAGGTTGCCTGCTGGCGATTTCGCCCGCCTTTTCCAGCCCCAGCTGTTCGGCCCGAACCGTCATAGACGGATTATCCTGCAACACCGTCTCTATTCCGGTGACAATGGCACAACTGCCGGCCCGCAGGCGCTGCACATCGCTGCGGGCAGCGGGGCCGGTGATCCACTGGCTCTCTCCGCTGGCCATGGCAGTGCGTCCATCGAGACTCATCGCCAGTTTCAGCCTCACCCAGGGCAACCCGGTTCGCTGGCGCTTGATAAAACCCCGGTTCAGTTTTTCAACCTCGGGCTCGAGCAACGGACCTTCTACCTGGACACCAGCCTTGCGCAGTAAAGCTATGCCGCTGCCCGCCACCCGCGGGTTGGGGTCTTCCATGCCATAAACCACACGGGCGACACCTGCCCTGAGCAGCGCCTCGACACAGGGCGGTGTGCGGCCGTGATGACTGCAGGGCTCCAGCGTCACATATGCAGTTGCGCCCTTTGCCCTGTCCCCGGCTTCTCTCAACGCATAAATTTCTGCGTGGGGCTCACCCGCTCGCCGGTGCCAGCCTTCCCCGACCACCTGGCCTGCCTGTACCAGTACGCAACCCACACGGGGATTGGGCATGGTGGTGAAGTGACCGCGTCTCGCCAGCTCGACGGCGCGCGCCATCATCTCCAGGTCAAAAACAGAGAACATTTTCAGCTTCTACCCGGGCGCGCGGACTCGTTTTCCAGCTTGTCCAGTTCGGCGCGGAACTCACTGATATCCTGAAAACTCCGGTAAACAGAGGCAAAACGGACATAGGCCACCTGGTCGAGCTTGCGCAACTGCTCCATCACCAGCTCCCCGAGCATCCTCGATGGCACTTCCCGCTCACCGGTCGCCTGCAAGGCATGCTTGATGTGGGAAATTGCAGCCTCAACTTCTTCCACGCTGACGGGGCGCTTCTCCAGCGCCCTGTGCATACCGGCGCGGAGTTTATCCTCATCAAAGGGTTCACGGGTGCCGTCACTCTTGATCACTTTAGGCATCAACAGCTCTGCCACTTCAAAAGTCGTAAATCGCTCCCTGCAGGAGGTGCATTCGCGGCGGCGGCGCACCTGACCGCCCTCGGCCACCAGCCGGGAGTCAATGACCTTGGTGTCATCTGTGTTACAAAACGGACAATGCATAGCGCCACGACCTTAAAACAGGCGCGCATCTTAGCATATTTTGGCGATATCCCAGCCAGAAAAGAGGCTGGAGACAAACGGGAACCCTGCTGGTTTCCATGGAAAAAGCTGTCTGCCATTTTTTTCATGGCAATGGGAATGGAAATGGCAGGCCATGAGAAAGCCCGTTTAGTCACAAGCCCAATCCTGACAGACCAGAGGGACTCAAGGCGATTTCAGAGGAGCGCGTATTTTGTAAAAACTGCGAGATAACCCCACAGCGGCTTTCCCTGTCAGCGTTGGAGAACAGATAATACCGATGTGGGAAACAGCAGACATGCATTGGGAGCCAGCACCTTTTTTGGCAACAGGTCCTGGCCCCGCCAAGCGCCTACTCGCCAAACAGACCTTGCAGCTTATCGCCCAGGGCACCCTTGGTTTTTTCTTCAATTTTCCCCTTCAGCTGGCCCTGCAATTCCTTGATGGCGCCGGAATTGGCAATCGCAGAATTGGTTTGTTTGTTGACTGCTGTGAGAATCTGTTCAAGCACTTTTGCCGCGGTTGCTCCACCTGATTTTTGACCGATATTGGTCAGCTTTATATCTGGCAGCACCAGATCCACAGTCTTGCCGCCAAGCAGCGGATTACTGTAGCGGACCTGCCCTTCCAGAACCTGCAGATCCCTGATGATTATCTTGACCCCTTCTCCGCTCGGCTCCCCAGTGGATTCAACGCTGGCGCTACCGCTACCGCTATCGCCTACCGCAGACATAATATTTTTCTGCAGCTGTTTGATATTGCTGCTGCCATTAGCCGACTCGTAAATAATGCTGGGATTCAGTATGTGAACCCTTTCAATCACAATCACGTTTTCCTTCAGCGTGGCAGTGTCAACCTTGATCAAGATTTCGCCCAGTGAAAAGGCATAATCTGTCTGGTAGCCCTGCGGGTTGCCAATGACAAGGCCACCCAGTTTCCCCTCGCCACTTAATGGCGACAGGTCCACCTCTGCCAGTGAGATCGGCGCCTTCACGTAGTCAGGCCCCAGCTCTTCAAATGCGGCTTTTATTGCTCGCTCGAAGTTGAAAACAGCCACCACCACCACAATCAAGGCAATGACAACCAGCAAGCCGATAATCTTAAAAAGTGCACGCATTTGATAAACCCTTGGTTCTTACTCTTTTCACCTGCCGAGGTTAGACTGTTCCCTTAAAGTTCTCAACTGGGGAAGAGGGATAATGAATCTGGCAACACTGAGTGGCCCGGGTTATTTAGCTGTGGGGTTAAAGCTGCTGGTCCACCCCAGGGTACGTTGGTTTGTACTCGGCCCCATGCTGATCAATCTTCTGTTATTTGCCGGCATGACCTTTGCCATAATCGACCAGTTCACTTTGCTGTTCGACTGGCTGACAGCTTACCTGCCGGCATGGCTGGATTTTCTGGAATGGTTTTTATGGGTGCTGGCAGTGGCGTTGATGCTGATCACCTACGGCTACATCTTCGCCATCGTTGGCAACTTGCTGGCCTCTCCCTTCTATGGCCTGCTGGCTGAACGGGCTGCAGAGGTTATCGGCAATTCAAAAAAAGAGGAGGCACTGACCTTTGAAGCGGTACTGGCAATCGCAGGCCGCTCCGTTGTGCGGGAATTTAAAAAATTGCTTTATTTTTTACCCAGAATCATCGGGGTATTTCTGCTGACTCTTTTGCTCAATTTCTTCCCCCCGCTGAACCTGCTGTCTCCGGTCATTATTTTTATCTGGGGTGCATGGTCTCTGGCGCTGCAGTACCTAGATTACCCGGCTGACAATGACCAGGTAACCTTTCCGACACTGAAACAAATAACGGCGGCAAAAAAAATGTCGGCGTTCAGTTTCGGTGGCACCACGTTGATTGCCACAACAGCGCCTCTGTTCAACATGATTGCCATCCCGGCATCGGTCGCCGCTGCCGCCGTGATGTGGGAAAGAGAAATCAAGCCTGGCCTGGCCAGCAGGCAAATCCAGCCAGGACCTGAGGCCTAGATAAAGGTCAGCTTGCCAGCAACTCGGCAGTGGGCTGCTCACAGTTGAGCTTCTCGCCCAACAGCGCCTCAATGGGCTCCAGCCGGAATGCATCATCTTCGCAGGCGAAACTGATGGAAATCCCTGTCTTGCCCGCGCGACCGGTGCGGCCTATACGGTGAACGTAATCTTCGGGCTCTTCCGGCAAGGTATAGTTCACCACGTGACTGATGCCATCGACATGAATTCCGCGGCCGGCAACGTCGGTAGCCACCAACACCTGCAAGCGGCCGGATTTAAAGTCATCCAGCGTCCTCACCCGCCTGTTCTGTGGCACATCGCCCGACAACAGGCCAGCCCTGAAGCCAAGCTTTTGCAATTTCTCCTGGAGGCGTCGACACTGATCCCGACGGTTGGCAAAAACAATCACGCTTTCGACTTCATCACTGGAAATAATCTTTCTCAGCAGGGCAAACTTTTCATCTGCGGCTGTGATGTAAACTTTTTGCGTCACCGAATCCGTCGCCACTCGCTCAGGGGCAATTTCAATCCTGATCGGCCGAACCGTCCACTGTTCTGCCAGGCTCTCGACCTCAGGCGTAAAGGTGGCCGAAAACAGCATCGTTTGCCGGTGCTCCTTGTGCGGAGTCTGGCGCACAATGCGGCGCACCTGCGGGATAAAGCCCATGTCCAGCATTCGATCCGCCTCATCGATCACCAGCAATTCGGTCTGGTCCAGATAAACATCGCGACTGGAACAGAAATCAATCAACCGACCCGGTGTCGCCACCAGGATATCGCAAAGTGAATCGTGCAAATGGCGGCGCTGCTTGTCATAGTCCATACCTCCGACCAGGGTATGAACCTGTAATGAAGTGTATTTGGTCAACGCCCTGGCATCATCGGCAATCTGCATCACCAGCTCTCTGGTCGGTGCAATAACGACTGCCCGCGCCTCCCCGGCATAGCGATCACCTTCGACCGGGTTTTTCATCAGGTCGTCGATAATAGTGACCAGGAACGCCGCCGTTTTACCGGTTCCGGTCTGCGCCTTGCCGACCACATCATGGCCACTGAGAGTATAGGGAAGGGATTCGGCCTGAATCGGAGAACAATACTGGAAGCCGAGATCGGCAATTCCATGCATCAATTCGACCGGCAGGTCGAGGTCGTGAAATCGAACTTTGCCCGGCAGCGGTGGCACCTCGAACTTGCTGATATCCCAGGCCTGTTTTCTGCCACCTCTGCGCCGGCGACGGCGATTCTGGCTTTGGTTTCCGGTTTCGGATGAGGATTGCTTCTGGTTCGCCGACTTGCTGTCGGCATTGGGGTTTGCGTTTTTTTCTGACATTCTTTCTGTTACTGGATTGATCCCTGACTGCAAGCCAGGACAGCCTCGTGGCTGAAAAGGGCGTGCATTATAGCACCCATATCAACTTCATGTGCAGGATTGGCAATATCTCTGCGCCCAGTAATCCATGCTGAAAAAACGC
Organism: Porticoccaceae bacterium; assembly: GCA_041571855.1. GTDB lineage: Bacteria > Pseudomonadota > Gammaproteobacteria > Pseudomonadales > Porticoccaceae > JACKOF01. The sequence continues at coordinate 571 of JBFFTH010000005.1, read as the reverse complement.
CCGCCACCGGTAAAAAACAGGCTCAGCAGCATGACAAAGTAGGTCGCGGCAAACTCAATGCCATTTTTAAGCACAGTAAATGAGCCTGCAGACGTGAGGTGCGGGTAGTTTCCATGCTGCCTCAGAATTGAAACCGCTTGCGCTTTGCGCTCCAATCCCTCGTCTATCAAATCAGTGCGCCACTCCCAGGGCACCGTCAGCCTGGCCTCCGGCAACGTATGCCAGCCGTTATCCCAGTGGACAGTTGCCGCGGCGATAATCATGGTAAACATCAGGGGCAATGCTGCGATCCGTGTCAGTAAACCCAGCAACAGCAACCAGCCACCGAAAAACTCCGCCCATCCGGCGAAGCATGCCAGCAGTTCCGGCATTGGCAGGCCCAGCCCCCAATCGGGGTTGCCAAACCACGCTACCACATCGGGATTTGCGCTGATCCGGTCCAGAAGACCAAGGCCCTCCTCGTCCAGTCGCAGCTTGCCATAGCCGGCCTTGATGAATACAGGTGCCAGGAAAATTCTCATCAAGAGCGGCGCAATGCCATCAAAAACAGCCAGGCGACTGACTATCCTGT
>JBFFTH010000004.1:0-32609 GCA_041571855.1 Porticoccaceae bacterium | reverse complement strand
AGCGCGTCAGCTGCCATCATCACTGCTTTCATACCGGAACCGCAAACCTTGTTGACCGTGGTTGCAGCAGCGCTGATTGGCAAACCGGCAGCCAGTGCAGCCTGTCTTGCCGGCGCCTGTTTACTACCCGCAGGCAGGACACAACCCATCAGCACCTCATCGACCATTGCCGGCTCGACACCCGCCCTCGCCACTGCAGCGGCAATGGCGACGGCACCCAGCTCCGGAGCCTGACAGCTCGACAGGCTGCCACCAAATGCTCCCAGCGGGGTTCGCGCCATACCGACGATAACTATTCGATCACCCATAGTCAGGCTTTGCTTTTTACTTGATGATTTTTAGCGACGGCTTCTTCCTGCCCCCGCCCGGAGAAGTCGGCGGTTTATCCGAATCCGGATTGCTGTCAACCACACCAACCGGCGACTGGGCAGGCTCGGGACTGCGCTCTTCCTGGAAAACCATGCCCTGACCATTTTCCCTGGCGTAAATACCCATGATGGCTTTCATCGGCAAATAGATACTGGTGGGGACTCCTCCAAAACGGGTGTTAAAAGAAACAGCAGCATTGTCCATCTCCAGCTCGGTGATCGCCCTGGGCGCGATGTTCAGCACTATCTGCCCATCTGTCACAAAGTCTTGAGGTACGGAGACTTCAGAACACAAGGCGTCCACCACGACATAAGGGGTGCAATCGTTATCGATAATCCACTCGTAAAATGCGCGGATCAGGTAGGGGCGATTTGACGTCATGGACATGTAAAGCTCTGCCTGTAAGAAGTGCAACTTTGTTTATTGTATAAAAAATGGGCGTTTAACGCCCATTTTTGATTGATTCGAACCGCCCTAGCTCCTCATTTCCCGCTCGAGCTCTGTCAGGCTCTCCTGAAACGACGCCCGGTTGAAGATCCGATCCATATATTCCCACAGCGGTTTGGTTTGGCGACTTTTCGGCAACTTGATGCCCAGGTAATCAGTGCGCCAGAGTATCGGTGCGAGGCAACAGTCCACCAGTGTAAATTCCTCGCTCATGAAGAATGGCTTTTCAACAAAAATTGGCGCAATGGAAGTGAGGCTATCGCGCAGCTCTTTAATTCCCGTCTCTGCTGCTTTTGTGCCGGGCTTGTTGACCACGTTATCAAGATGGACACACCAGTCGTTCTCAATGCGATTGATAAACTGGCGGCTCAGCGCTCGCGCTACCGGGTAGACAGGCAACAGGGGGGGGTGCGGGAATCTTTCATCCAGGTACTCCATCATGACCTTGGTCTCGTAAAGCGCCAGCTCGCGGTCAATCAGGGTTGGAAGGCTGCCATAGGGATTGTGATCCAGGACTTCCTGGGGGACATTGCCTCCCTCTACCTGTTCAATATCTACCGTAATATCTTTCTCAGCCAGCACGATTCGCACACGATGACTGTAGTGACAGGTCGGACTCGAATAAAAGACCATTGAAGACCTTTTGGTAACAACCCCCATAATAAAACCTCGATAAATTAACTAATCAATAAGTGCGTGCTGGCAGCAGACAACGCCGACCGCCAGCAAGCACAATTAGTGGATGCCTTTCCAGAATTCGCGGTTTAGCATCCAGACCCATACAAACAGGAAGGCGAGAAACAACAACACAAAGGTTCCAATTCGCTTGCGCTCTTCCTGCATTGGCTCGGCAATGTAATTCAGGAAATTCACCAGATCATAGACGGCAGCGTCGAACTCATCCGGCGACATGGTGCCCTCCTCTACCAGCTTGTAACTGCCACAGGGGTCGTTGTTAATTGTCTGGTTGGTGAGCGGCTCAATTACCGGCTTGCCACGACTGTCCAGTGATGGCCCGGGTGCACAGTCCTGCAGCCCCTGCAAGTCCAACAAGGCATGAGGCATGCCAACATCCTTGAACACCTTGTTGTTGACACCCACCGGGCGCGATGGGTCGACATAAAAGTTGCGCAGGTAAGTGTATAGCCACTCCGGCGAGCGCGAACGTGCCACCAGTGTCAAATCCGGAGGGGTGGCACCGAACCAGCGCTTGGCGCTGTCAGCGGGCATGGAGATCTCCATCAGGTCACCGATCTTCTGATCGGCAAACACCAGGTTTTCCATCGCCAGGTTGGAAGGGATATCCAGGTCAGTGGCCACACGTCCCCAGCGGGAGTACTTGGCGGAGTGACAGCCCATGCAGTAATTGACGAAAAGCTTGGCGCCATTTTGCAGAGAAGGCTTGTCCTTCATATCTGGCTCGAAGTGGTCACAGTGAATAGTGCCGCAATCAAAACCGGACTCAGCCCCGACCGCTTTCAGCGGCAACCAGCTAAGCAAACCCACAATGGCAAATACTCCCAGTGTTTTCCAGAAGCCCATGCCTTTCATGGTGACCCGCTCCGGCACCGGCTTGGTCTTTTCACGAGCAGTATAGAAAGGCATCGCCAGGAAGAAGGCAAAGTAGTAAACGGTACAGATCTGTGCCAGCGCGGTGCGAGCAGGAGTCGGCGCCTTCACCCCGAGAACACCGAGGATGATAAAGGAAGCCACAAACAGCAATAAACCGACACGGCTGAACGTTCCCTTGTAACGCATCGATCTGACCGGGCTGCGATCCAGCCAGGGCAACAGGAACAGGATACAAACACCCGCGCCCATGGTCATAAAGCCCAGCAGCTTGGCGCTCAGTGGGCCAATATCAATGGTGACTGCACGCAGCATGGAGTAGAACGGCGTAAAGTACCAGACTGGTGCAATATGCTCCGGGGTCTTCAGCGGGTTGGCAATCTCAAAATTGGCGTGCTCCAGGAAGTAGCCGCCCATTTCCGGGGTGAAGAACAGGATGAAAGCAAACACGAACAGGAATACCGTTATCGGCATCAAGTCATGCACCGTGTAGTAGGGGTGGAAGGGAATACCGTCGCGGGGGACACCATTCTCGTCCTTGTTCTTTTTAATATCGATGCCATCCGGGTTATTGGAACCCACTTCGTGCAGGGCCAGAATATGCATCACGACCAGCGCCAGCAGGACAATAGGCAGCGCCACGACATGCAGGGACATGAAGCGGTTCAGGGTAATGCCGGAAATCAGGAAGTCACCGCGAATCCACTCAACGATTGCATCACCGATCACTGGAATAGCGCCAAACAGGGAAATGATTACCTGCGCGCCCCAGTATGACATTTGACCCCAGGGCAGCACGTAGCCCAGAAACGCTTCAGCCATCAGCACCAGATAAATCGCCATGCCGAAAAGCCAGATCAGCTCGCGCGGTGCCTTGTAGGAGCCGTAGAGCAGGCCCCGGAACATGTGCAGATAAACCACAACAAAGAATGCAGAAGCGCCCGTGGAATGCATGTACCGGATAATCCAGCCGAACTCCACATCGCGCATGATGTATTCAACCGAGGCAAACGCCTGCTCGGCAGAACCCTGATAGCTCATCAACAGCCAGATACCGCTGAGCAGCTGAATAACCAGTACTACCATCGACAGCACGCCAAAGAAGTACCAGAAATTAAAGTTTTTTGGCGCGTAATACTTCGCCATGTGCTTGTTCCACTCGACCTGCAACATAGGCATGCGCGAGTCGACCCAGCCACCGAGTGATTTTAACCAGTTCATTATGCAGCTCCCTCATCCACGCCAATCACGATCACCGAGTCACTCTCGTAACTGTAGGGTGGCACCTCAAGGTTTATCGGTGCAGGCACTCCCTTGTAGACGCGACCGGCCAGGTCAAAACGGGAACCATGGCAGGGGCAGAAGAAACCGCCAGTCCAGTCAGATCCGGCAGATCCGGTACCGGGATCCACACCCACTTCCGGCCGGTACATCGGCGCACAACCGAGGTGAGTACAGAGGCCGATCAGCACCAGCACTTCCTCTCTGGATGCACGGTTGTTGGCATCCACATAACCCGGCTGTTTAGACTCCAGTGAAGCGGGGTCTCGAAGACGATCCGCAATACTGGCCAGGCTGGCCAGCGCCTCGGGCGTGCGCCGCAGTATATAAACCGGCTTGCCTCGCCACTCCACGGTGATCATGCGACCGGGTTCGACCTTGGAAATATTGACTTTGACCGGCGCACCGGCTGCTTTTGCTTTCGCACTGGGCAACCAGGAACCAACGAAGGGCACCGCAGCGCCAGCCACGCCGGCGGCGCCGACGACGCAAGTAGCTCCCGTGAGGAAGCGGCGACGTCCACGATTAACTACATCGTCATTGCTCATGACGCTCTCCTGTAACAGCTGAGATCAGAAAAATTTACTAATTTTGCCAGGTTGGATTGTTACTGCAAAAAAAGGCGTGCAATTCTAATAAAAGCCATCTTTTTTTACAAGATCAAACACCCCGACATGAGTGCAACTTGCTGTTTTGATTGAAAAATATTGAGCAAAAAAAATACCCGGCAACTCTGGCCGGGTATTTTTCTGCTCGCACAAATTTTAACGCTTGGAGAACTGCGGACGCTTGCGCGCTTTGTGCAGGCCAATCTTCTTCCGCTCCACCTGGCGCGCATCGCGAGTCAGGAAACCCGCCTTGCGCAGAGGTGCACGCAACTCCTCGTCGAACTGCAGCAGGGCTCTGGCAATACCGTGTCGAATTGCGCCGGCCTGACCGAAGCTGCCGCCACCCTTGACCGAGATCTTGGCGTCAAATCTGTCAGCCGCATCAACCAGCTCGAGAGGCTGACGGACAATCATCCGGGCCACTTCGCGGCCGAAGTACTGTTCGATGGAGCGGTTGTTAATAGTGATATTGCCGCTGCCATTCGCCAGAAATACTCTGGCGGAAGAGGTTTTGCGACGACCGGTACCGTAGTATTGCGTTTCTGCCATGGTGAGAATCCGTTAGATATTCAGTTCTTGCGGCTGCTGAGCTGAATGAGGGTGCTCCGAGCCGGCGTAAATTTTGAGTTTCCTGAACATGGCGCGTCCCAGAGGGCCTTTTGGCAACATGCCTTTGACGGCACTCTGGATAACCCGCTCAGGTGCTTTATCGATCAACTTCTCAAAGCTGATCGACTTCAAGCCACCGGGATAACCGGAGTGGCTGTGGTAAATCTTGTCTTTTGCCTTGTTACCTGTGACGCGCACTTTTTCAGCATTGATTACGACGACGTAGTCACCGGTATCAACGTGCGGCGTGTATTCTGGCTTGTGCTTTCCGCGCAGCCGGGTGGCAATATCAACCGCCAGACGACCCAGCGTCTTGTCTGCCGCATCGACGAGCAACCAGTCACGCTTGACAGTTTCTGGCTTAGCGCTAAATGTTTTCATCTTATCCTGCCTGAGAACCGTAGACTCCAAGGGGGAGCCATGCAAAAGGAGGGCGCATTCTACAGATGGCACCAGTGCATTTCAAGAGTAATTTGGGGATTATTCTGTGGCTTTTCCACCCACCCGCAGACCCGCTCAAAGCGGGCTTTTTCTAGGGCTAGGGCCTTCTAGGGCTAGGGCCTGTGCGGCTTTGCCAGGTAGTCGTGGGTCTGCATTTCCAGCAGGCGGCTCAGGGTTCGCTGAAATTCAAAGTTCAGCTTACCCTCGGTATAGAGTGACTCCAGCGGCACCTCGGCAGACAGTATCAACTTGACATTGCGATCGTAGAACTCATCCACCATGTTGATAAAGCGTCGCGCCTGGTCGTCCTTCTCACGCCCCATTTGGGGCACCTCACCCACCAGCACCGCGTGAAACTCGCGGGCAATCTCGATGTAATCATTCTGGCTTCTGGGGCCATCGCAAACTTCTGCAAAGTCGAACCAGACCACGTCCTCGCCAACATAGCGGGTTTTCACGACCCTGCCCTCAATTTCCAACGGCTCCTCTTTGTGCACCTCGTCCATGGCCGGCACCAAGTCGGCAAACGCCGACATCAGTGCCACCTCCGCCGCATCATCCAGCGGTGAGTGATACAACTCGGCCCGCTCGAGTGCACGCAGCCTGTAATCCACTCCACCGTCGACGTTCACGACTTCCGTGTGCTCCTTCAGCAGGGCAATTGCCGGCAGGAAGCGCTGCCGTTGCAGACCATTGGCGTAGAGGCCATCCGGCGCAATATTTGATGTAGCGACCAGCGTTGTACCCCGGTCAAAGAGTTTTTCGAGCAACCCGCCGAGGATCATGGCATCGGTGATATCGGAGACGAAAAATTCATCAAAGCAGATCAACCGCGCTTCAGCAGCAATGCGGTCAGCCACTATTTCCAGCGGGTTTGACTGCCCATCAAGGGTCTTGAGTTCCTGGTGAACCCGTCGCATAAAGCGATGAAAGTGCGCTCGCATCTTGTTTTCAAACGGCAAACTTTCAAAAAAGTTGTCCATCAGGTAAGTTTTTCCGCGACCTACCCCCCCCCAGAAATAGAGCCCTTTTTCCGGAGTTCTAGCCTGCTTCCTCTTGCCCAGGTTGAACTTCGAGCGCCGCTTGCGGCCCAGATCCGGCGTTGAAAGCAGACGCTGATAGAGATCCTGCAAATGCTCTACCGCACGCTGCTGTGAGGCATCATACGTGAAATCGGGCTTTTGCAGATCATTCTGGTATCTCTGCAGAGGCGATAACTGCCCAGAGGTCATAGAGGGGCTCCATCGCAACAAGTTGCGCTTCATATCTCTCTTCGGCGCCGAACTCTAGCGGGGAAGGAGTTTTGTGGCAACCTCCCGGCGATTGCCACAAAAGAGTTGATTCATGGCACAGCATATTCCAAACTAGCTCGGAAGACGAAAACTCCGGAGAAGTGTTTTGGACAACTCGATGCTCATCATCACAGCCCTGATTGCTCTGTCCCTGGGTCTGGTTCTAGGCTATATGCTGACCCGTGGCCTGCACCCCGAGGCCAAACAGCGGCGCGAACTGGAAGACAAGTTACAGCGCAAAATCGAAGAACACAAACAATATCAGCACGATGTCACCCAGCACTTCATGACCACGGCTAACCTGGTCAACGATTTGACCGAGAGCTATCGCGGGTTGCATGAACACCTCGCCTCCAGCGCGATGCAGCTCACCAGCCCTGAGATCAGCCGTCAATTGGTTGACGCAGGATATGGCGCCATTGCAGACAAAGGGCGCGCTCCGGTGATGATCGACCCGAACAACCCGCCTGAACCGCCGAAAGACTATGCCCCCAAAGTACCCGGCGGCGTCCTCAGCGAAGACTATGGCCTGGCGGACGAAGAGACTACGAGTACAGCGCCTGTTTCCAACAGAGCTGCCAACATCGACTATGCCGCTGAAAGCGACGAGCTGGACGACGATCCGACACTGAAAGTAGGTTGAAGCTGCTTCGGAGACATAGCAATGAAAGGCTTCCTGCGCTATATCAGCTGGCCGGTTGCCTCCGGCTTGCTGGCGGCAACTGTTGTTCTGCTGCTGTTCCCGCAATTGACAAGCAGGCCGCAGGAAGACCAGATGAATACCAACGATCTGGCTCCCGCCAATGGCAGCTGGTCTGGACCCGCCTCCTATGCAGATGCCGTCGCACAGGCTGCTCCCTCGGTTGTTAACATCTATACCCGCAAAGAACTGCCCCGGCAGAGACACCCGCTTCTAGACGACCCCCTGTTTCAGCGCTTTTTCAACAGTGGCAACCAACCGCGCCAGAAGCGCATGCAGTCTTCCCTCGGTTCCGGTGTCATTGTCAATAAAGAGGGCTATCTCCTTACCAACAACCATGTCGTTGACGAGGCCGACCAGATTATCGTCCTGCTTCACGATGGCCGCGAGGCAAAAGCGCAAATCATAGGAAATGACCCCGAAACAGACCTGGCCGTCCTCAAAATCGATGCGGAAAACCCCTCTGCAATCAATATTGGCGAGCCCTCCCAGGCCCGCGTGGGCGATGTCGTACTGGCTATCGGCAACCCCTTCGGTGTTGGCCAATCGGTATCGCAGGGCATCATCAGTGCCACCGGGCGCAACGGACTTGGCCTTAACACGTTCGAAAACTTTATTCAGACTGATGCCGCCATCAATCCCGGAAACTCGGGCGGCGCACTGGTGGATGCTTACGGCAACCTGCTGGGTATCAACTCCGCCATTCTCGACGGCACCGGCTACTCGGTAGGCATAGGCTTCGCAATACCCGCAGATATTGCAATGAAGGTACTCAACGACATCGTCCAGCATGGCCGCGTTATCCGCGGCTGGCTGGGCGTAGAAGCGAGTGCTTTGAGCCAGCAACTGGCATCGCGACTGGGTATTGACCCGCCCCAGGGACTACTGATCACAAACATCTACAGCAACGGCCCGGCCCACATAGCGGGCGTCCTGCCCGGCGATGTCATCATTCGCATCAACTCGTTCTGGGCTGGCGACAATGAGCGCAGCATGAACCTGGTGGCAAGGCTGGCACCTGGTGACCCGGTAAACCTGGAAGTGTGGCGCAAAGGGCAGATCCTGCAAGTGAAGGCTATCGCCGGTACCCGGCCAACGCCCAACTAACGCAAAAGTTCAGCCAGTGTTTTTACCAGCGCCTGATTCTGTTCGGGCCGCCCAACGGTAATCCGCAGAAACTGGTCAATCCTCGGTTGCCTGAAGTGTCGCACAACAATCCCCTGCTGGCGCAGATCTGCCGACAACACGCCGGCATCCGCTTGCGGATGCCGAGCAAAGACAAAATTTGCCGCCGATGGCAGCACTTCAAACCCGAGGCCGCGTAACTGTTCTGCCAGCGACTCACGATCTGCTATAACCCGCTGGCAGGTTTGCTGAAAATACTCTTCATCTTCAAAGGCCGCCACTGCACCAACAATTGCCGGGCGGCTCAGTGGATAGGAGTTGAAACTGTTTTTTACCCGCTGCAGCGCCTCTATCAGGGATGCATTGCCGAGCGCAATACCAATACGCATTCCAGCCAGGGAACGGGACTTCGAAAGGGTCTGGGTCACCAGCAGGTTGTTATAGTTTTCTATCAGCGCAACCGCACTGCTGCCACCAAAGTCGATGTATGCCTCATCGACTACCACGACAGAGTCGGTATTGGCCTGCAACAGCTGCTCAATATCTTCCAGCGACAACAGGACTCCGGTTGGCGCATTGGGATTTGGAAAAATAATGCCGGCGTTGGGCTGCTGGTAATCTGCAACACGAACCCTGTAGTCTTCAGTCAATGGAATCTGGCGGTAGGCGATACCGTACAACCCGCAGTAAACCGGGTAAAAACTGTAGGTGATATCGGGAAACAGCACCGGCTGCTGGTGACGGAACAGGCCATTAAAAATATGCGCAAGGACTTCATCCGAGCCATTGCCGGCAAACACCTGATCCGTGGCCAAGCCGTAGTATCCGGCCACAGCCTCAATCAACGGTTCCGCAGCCGGGTCGGGATAGAGGCGCAAATCTTCGCCGACAGCCGCCGCCATCGCCTGAAGGGCTTTTGGCGACGGGCCGTAGGGGTTCTCATTGGTGTTCAGCTTGACCAGATTGTCATGCTTTGGCTGCTCCCCGGGCACATAGGGCTCAAGCCGGGAGACAAATGGACTCCAGAATTTCTTTGCCATTTCCACGCACCGTTACTCGTCGTTTTCAGCACAGGACAGGATGCGGTATTCCGCTGATCGGGCATGGGCGGTCAAGCCTTCGCCACGCGCAAGGACCGACGCCGTTCGGCCCAGTTCCGAGGCACCCTTTTCGGAGAACATCAGCAGCGAACTGCGCTTCTGGAAGTCATAGACACCCAGGGGAGAGGAAAATCTTGCCGTAGCGGATGTAGGCAAGACGTGATTCGGACCGGCACAGTAATCGCCGAGCGCCTCCGCGGTGTAACGACCCATAAAAATCGCACCGGCATGACGGATTTTCGGCAACAGCGATTGCGGATCATCAACCGACAACTCCAGGTGCTCCGGCGCAATGCGGTTGATCAGATCGACGGCCTCTTCCAGCGAGGCAACGGCGATCATTGCCCCACGCTTTTCGAGTGCCGCCCTGATAATTGGGGCCCGCTCCATCTCCGGCAGCAGCTTCTCCATACTGGCCTGGACGATATCGAGATAATCCGCGTCTGTGCTGATCAGGATGCTCTGGGCATCTTCGTCGTGCTCGGCCTGGGAAAACAAGTCCATCGCCATCCAGTCAGGATCCGTTTTCCCGTCGCAGAGCACCAGAATTTCGGATGGCCCTGCCACCATATCCAACCCGACCTGGCCAAATACCGCACGCTTGGCGGTGGCAACATAGATATTGCCCGGGCCGACGATTTTGTCCACCCGGGGCACGCTTTCGGTTCCATAGGCCAGCGCAGCAACAGCCTGGGCTCCACCGATGGTAAACACCCGATCGACCCCGGCAATAGCCGCAGCGGCCAGCACCAGGGGATTCAATTCACCGCCTGGCGCGGGCACAACCATGATAATTTCACCCACACCGGCCACCTTCGCCGGGAGTGCATTCATCAAAACCGATGAGGGGTAGCTGGCCTTGCCGCCCGGCACATAGATACCCACGCGATCAAGGGCTGTCACTTTCTGGCCCAGCACAGTCCCGTCCGGTTCCTGGTATTGCCAGGAATTTTGTACCTGCTTTTCGTGATAGAGCCGTACTCTCTCAGCCGCCGTTTCCAGAGCGCGGCGCTGTTGCGGGGTAATTTCTGCCAGAGCCTGAACCAGCTGGTCATCGCCAACCTGGAGATCTGCAAAGGAATTGACCGCACGGCGATCAAAGCGGTTGCTGTACTCGATCAATGCGCTGTCGCCGCGACTGCGCACAGCCGCCAGAATTTCACTCACAGCCGACTGCACCGCATCATCGGACACTGCCTCCCAAGCCAGCAGGCGATCCAATGCATCGTCAAAACCGGGCTCGCCAAAAGCAAGCCGGGGAATATTGAGTGAAGCCGTCAAACCCACCCTCCTATCAAGCCAGAGCCTGCCTGAGCCCTTCGGTTATTTCCCGAATTGCCCGATGCTTTGTCTTCATGGATGCCTGGTTGACGATTAGCCGTGAACTGATTTCAGCGATGGTCTCTCTCGGCTCCAGGCCATTGGCACGCAACGTGTTGCCGGTATCGACAATATCCACAATCTCATCCGCCAGCGACATCAGGGGCGCCAGCTCCATTGCACCGTAGAGTTTGATCAGATCCGCTTGCCGGCCCTGCTCGGCGTAATACTGGCGGGCAATATTGACGTATTTTGTGGCCACCCGAATTCGTCCTGACGGCAGAACCTCTCCCACCCTGCCAGCGGTCATCAAGCGACAGCGGGCAATCCCGAGATCCAGTGGCTCATAGAAACCCTGGCCGCCGTTTTCCAGCAGTGTATCCTTACCCGAAATCCCCATGTCCGCAGCGCCGAACTGCACATAGGTCGGCACATCAGAACCGCGCAAAACGACCAGCCTCACGTTTTCCGCAGAGGTGTCAAACAACAGCTTGCGACTGGTGGCGATATCCTCCAGCGGCACGATGCCGGCCTTCGCCAGCAGCGGCAGAGTCTCCTCAAGAATCCGGCCCTTGGTGAGGGCAATGGTAATCATGTTTTCGCCTAGAATGGTTTTTTCAGCCAGCCACGCGGCGAATTTTGGCGCCCAGCTGCTCAAATTTTTCTTCGATACATTCATAGCCACGGTCGATGTGATAAATGCGATCGACAATTGTCTCACCATCTGCCACCAGGCCTGCGATCACCAGGCTGGCTGATGCTCTCAGGTCGGAAGCCATCACTGGCGCGGCTTTTAACCTTTCGACACCTTTGACAAGCACGGTATTGCCTTCAATCTCGATATCAGCGCCCATCCGATTCAACTCGTGTGCCTGTATCAATCGGTTTTCAAAAATGGTCTCGGTGATCCTCCCCACGCCCTCAGCAACGGCGTTGACAACCATCAGCTGGGACTGCATATCGGTAGGAAATGCCGGGTAGGGGGCTGTTTTCAGGCTCACCGCCTTCGGCCTGCGGCCACCCATGTCAAGTTCAATCCAGTCGTCACCGACGCTGATTTTAGCCCCCATCTCCTCAAGCTTGATCAGCACCGCCTCGAGAATATGCGGGTCGGTATCTTTCAACCTCACCTTACCGCGCGTGGCTGCCGCTGCCGCAAGGTAGGTGCCCGTCTCGATCCTGTCGGGCATAACCCGGTATTTACCCCCGGATAAGGCCTCGACTCCACGGATCACCAGAGTGTCACTGCCCGCGCCTTTCACGTCGCCACCCCAGGCATTGATACAGTTTGCCAGGTCAACAATTTCGGGCTCTCGTGCCGCATTTTCAATGACCGTCTTGCCATCCGCGAGGGCAGCAGCCATCATCAGGTTCTCGGTTGCACCGACACTGACCACGTCCATCAGAATATGTGCGCCTTTCAGGCGACCATCGGTACGCGCATTAATGTAGCCGCCACTGATATCTATCTCGGCACCCATGTGCCGCAGACCGCTCAGGTGCAGATCCACCGGACGGCTGCCTATTGCACAGCCACCCGGAAATGATACTGAAGCCTTGCCGTAACGCGCCAACAGTGGCCCCAACACCAGAATCGAGGCACGCATTGTTTTTACCAGTTCGTAGGGGGCTGTTTGGCTGTGCACAGTGCTGGCATCAATATCGACACGCAGGTTTTCATCAATACTTACACCGGCGCCGAGGCATGCCATCAGTTCAATCATGGTGGTGATATCATGCAGGTGTGGCACGTTGGAAATCTTTACCCGGCCATCGACCAGCAACGCCGCCGCAAAAATCGGCAGCGCTGAGTTCTTCGCACCAGAAATACGGATTTCTCCGCGTAGCGGCCCACCGCCTGTAATCGCCAATTTATCCATTTTTCACCCTAATTTTCGGCTCGCCAACCAGCGTTCTTCATTAGAACAGAGATTGCAGCTACGGGAAACCGCTGAAGTTAAGCCTGCTGCCACTCGTCTTGAGTATAGGTTTTCATATTGACTGCATGTATATCGCCACTGGCGATCTCGCTGGATAAAACGGCATAAACTTTTTGCTGTCGCTGGACCGGACGCAGGCCGGAGAAGAGTTCGCCCACAACGGTAATATCAAAGTTACGGCCGTCGCCCGCTACCGTTACATCACAGCCCGGCAATGCATCTGTCAGCAGATTTTTAACCTGTTCAGAGTCCATCTCGCTTCCTTTAATCCCAATTTTTCTCAGGTATCGAGGCTGGAAGTCCAGTTGTCGATCACCTGATCGATGTCGCCACCAAACTTTTGCGCACGCTGCAAGAACTGGTTGCGGAAAGTTTTACCCAAGTTGACGCCGTTGATGATCACATTGGTCACCTTCCACTCACCCTGGCGATTCAACCCCATTGTGTACTGCAGGGGGTAAACGCCATCTGTGCCGTGAATTTCCTGGTCGACCCGCACCGTGCGCTTGCCATCGACATCTGTTGCAGGCGGCAACACAATGATTTCCTGGTCACCAAAGGAGGCCAGACCTCCGCCATATGTTTCTATCAGGTCGCGGCGAAACTTGACGCTGAACCGCTGCCGCTGCTCGACTGTGGCCTGCTTGCGGTAGGGACCCATCACATTGTAGGCAATCCAGTCAAAATCTACTGTCTCAGCGAGGAGACCATCCAACGCCTGATAAAAAGATTCAGGATCTTGATCAAAGGTTGGCTGATGCTCAAGAATGGCTTCAACCAGCCTCTCAGTCACTGCCTCAACAACCGCATGAGGTGACTGGGCAGCCGCAACAAATGGCGCTGCAACTAAAAACACTAACGCCAGCAGCCATGACCTCATGGCTTTTACAGAACGATTTGAAAGTTTATAACGCATAATTTCCTCCACCAGGTTCCCTTTCCGCTGATGCTTTGACCGGCATCTTTACCGAGAGTGCCCGACAACTTTTAGCGATACTTTCGAGAACCACTGGCCTACATAAAGGGCGCGCACTATACCATTCCGCAACAATTTCGGAAACTGATTACTGCTGGCTGTATGGCACTTGCACCCGCTATACTGATGCGCTGTAGAGGACAAGATTTTCGGAGTTCCCATGCCAACGCCAAATTTTGTAGAAATCGCCAAGCGCACCATTGATATGGAAGCCGAGGCCACGCTGCAGATGAAAAGCCGTATCGGCGCAGAGTTTGAAAAAGCCTGCCAACTGATACTCGACTGCAAGGGACGGGTTATCGTCACCGGTATGGGCAAATCTGGACATATTGGCTGCAAAATCGCCGCCACCCTGGCCAGCACCGGCACCCCCTCTTTTTTCGTCCACCCGGGCGAAGCCAGCCATGGCGACCTGGGCATGATCACCCCGAGCGACCTGGTCATTGCACTGTCCAACTCTGGCTCCACCGCAGAGGTCGTCACCCTGCTGCCCCTGATCAAGCGCATGGGCGTGCCGCTGATCAGCATGACCGGCGATCAAAATTCACCCCTGGCACAGGCCGCCGATGCCAGGCTGGACGTGTCCGTGGAACATGAGGCCTGCCCCCTGGACCTCGCCCCCACATCCAGCACAACCGTGACCCTGGTGATGGGAGACGCCCTCGCCATCGCCCTGCTGGAAGCCCGCGGCTTCACGGCTGAGGACTTTGCCTTTTCCCACCCCGGTGGGGCACTTGGCAGAAAACTGCTGTTGAAGGTTGAAGATATCATGCACAGCGGCAAGGATGTGCCCGTCGTCTCAGAGCAGACTCCACTGCGCGAAGCTCTGCTGGAAATGACTGAAAAGGGCTTTGGTATCACCACCGTCATCAACGAGAAGGAAGAGCTCGTCGGTGTCTTTACCGATGGTGACTTACGCCGAACCATTGAGAACAAAATTGACATTAACAGCAGCAAAATGTGCGATGTAATGCATCGCGGCGGCACTGCTATCAACAAGAATATACTGGCAGCCGAGGCCCTGAAGATCATGGAGGACAGAGCCATCACTGCGCTGATCGTTGAAGATGACCTGCATCGGCCAGTGGGTGTAGTGCATATGCATGATATTCTTCAGGCAGGAGTAATGTAGATGAACGCAAACACAGCAAAAAACATTCCCGAGGATGTCCTGAAAAGGGCAACAAATATCCGCCTGCTGCTGCTGGATGTGGATGGCGTACTGACGGATGGCAAGCTCTATTACGATGAGCATGGCAATGAACAGAAAACCTTTGATATTCAGGATGGTCTTGGCGTCAAAATGCTGCAGCGCAATGATATCCAGGTTGGCATTATCACTGGTCGCACCTCCAACCTTCTGGCACGGCGAGCAGATGAGCTGGGAATCGAGCTTGTAGTCCAGGGCCGTGAGGACAAGCTGACGGCACTGGAGGAGATCCTTGCCACTGAACCCTGGCCAATGGAGCAGATTGCCTTTATGGGTGATGACCTGCCTGACCTTGCAGTTATTCGCCGGGTTGGTCTTGGCGTTACCCCCGCCAATGGCAATCACTTCATTGCCCAGCATGCCCACTGGCAGACCAGCGCCAGCGGTGGGCGCGGCGCGGTCAGGGAACTGGCGGAACTTATTCTCGCTGCGCAGGACAAACTGGATAACACCCTTGCAGCGTATCTCTAGCTAGCGGGCCTGACCGATGCGAAACCTGATTCTCACCACGCTGATTCTGCTGCTGACAGGCATACTGATTCTGCTGTGGGATTCACCGCCGGCGGTCTTTCGCGACAAGCCGGTCGCGGCCAATGAGAAAAAACTGCCCGTCGCCGATGGTTATATGCTCGAAACTGAGACAACACAGCACGACAAACAGGGAAACACCAGCTACACCCTCAAAACAGATGAAATTCGCTACTTTATGAGAGGACGTCGCTTTGAGCTGGATCGGCCGAGGATCCTGGCTCTGGATGCGGAAAATCCGACTCGCCCCTGGCACCTGGACGCCAATAGTGGCGAGATTACCAATGGCGGCGATGTAATCGTTTTGTCGGGTGATGTTTATGCCCGGCAAATTCTCAATCCAGTGGCCAAAAATGAGCTATTCTCCTCTCAGCTGATTTTTTACCCGGAAAAAAATACGCTAGAATCTGATCAAAAGGTTACTATCAAGACTCCACAGGCAGAGACCAGTGGCCATGGTCTCGTAGCCAACCTGAAACAAGAACGCTATCAATTATTGAGCAAGGTTAGAGGTACCCATCGTGCATCCCGTTAAATCCATCCTGGCGACAGCATTCCTGCTCCTCTGCTCGATAACAGCCATCGCCTTGCCCGGCGATCGCCTGCAACCAATCAAGATCGAATCCAATCGCGCCGAGCACAATGACAAGCTCGGCACCATGGTCTACCAGGGCAATGTGGTCATCAGACAGGGCAGCATCCTGATTCGGGCCAGCAAAGTCACCGTTTATTCCACGGCGAGCAAGGCCAACCGGGTTGTCTGCATAGGCAGCCCTGCCCATTACCAGCAGAAACCGGACGGCGACAAGGGCCTCATTCTGGCCAGCGCCAATACCATTGAGTACATGCTCGATAGCGATCAGATCCACCTGATTGACAATGCCTCCCTGGAGCAGGACGGCACCACTATCACGGGCGAGAGAATCGACTATGACATCGCCCGCGAAGTGGTCAAGGCCAAGGGGGATAATGCGGGAAAACAGCGCATAATCATGGTCATACCACCCAGCAGCCAGAGCAGTGCAGAGGATCAACCGCGCAAAGGCTCGAAACCTGGAACGGATAGCACAACCTCAGGCGCAAGACCTGCACCCACCCCGGAGGGCAATCAATAATGGCCGTACTGGAGGCACGCAATCTGGCCAAGAGCTACAAAAAAAGAAATATTATTTCCGATGTTTCCCTGCGGGTCGAGAGCGGAACTATCGTTGGCCTGCTCGGACCAAACGGGGCAGGAAAGACAACCTGCTTCTACATGATCGTTGGGCTGGTTCATGCGGATGCCGGCGCCGTATTCATTGATGAAGAGAATGTCACCCACCTGCCAATTCACGGTCGCGCCAGGAAAGGCCTGGGCTACTTACCCCAGGAGGCCTCTGTATTCCGCAAAATGTCGGTGCAAAACAATATCATGTCTATCCTGCAAACCCGGCGCGATCTCACCAGCCAGCAGAGAGGAGAAAAACTGGAGTCCCTGCTACAGGAATTTCACATTGGTCACCTTCGAGACAGCCTCGGCATGAGCCTCTCAGGCGGTGAAAGACGCAGAGTAGAAATCGCCCGCGCATTGGCGGCCGAGCCAGCGTTCATCCTGCTCGACGAGCCCTTTGCCGGCGTCGATCCTATCTCGGTCAATGACATCAAGCAGATAATTCGGCACCTGCGTGCAAGAGGAATCGGCGTCCTGATTACGGATCACAATGTCAGGGAAACCCTCGACATCTGTGAGCATGCCTATATTGTCGGTGAAGGCCGGGTGATCGCAGAAGGAGACGCCGCTGCCATCCTCAGCAACCAGCAAGTCAGGAATGTCTACCTCGGCGAGCACTTCTCCCTGTAACACAAAAAACTGGCATAAAAATTGCGTGTAATCCTCGCTAGGGCTAAAATAGGCCTTTGCAAGAACACGATTCCCGACCCGATTCCAGCCGGAACCGATTTAGCCTTAGATGAAACAATCCCTGCAGATAAAAGCCGGTCAGCAGCTGACCATGACGCCCCAGCTTCAGCAGGCGATAAAATTGCTTCAGCTTTCAACCCTGGAACTTCAGCAGGAAATCCAACAGGCCCTCTATTCCAACCCCCTGCTGGAGCTTGATGAAGAAGATTCGGTGCCAGTCCCTGAAAAAACAGCAGAGGGAGCGCCAGACGCCAGCGAAACGATTCCAGAAGAACTCTCGGTGGACGCGGACTGGGACGATATCTACCAGCCGCCGACCAAGCCCACGGCCTCGTCCGAGCAGGACTTTGATCCCGAAAACTACCATGCCGTAACCGAATCGCTTCAGGATCACCTGCTGTGGCAGCTTCAGCTGACACAACTCTCAGCGACCGACAAGTCCATCGGGGCCGCGATCATCGATGCAATCAATGATGAAGGCAGACTGATTCAGACACCCGCAGAAATCTGGGGCTCTCTCGACGATGATGAGATAGAAATCGACGAGGTGATCGCTGTTTTACACTGTATTCAGCAATTCGACCCCCCCGGAGTGGCCGCAGCCAACCTGCAAGAGTGCCTGCTTATCCAGCTCCGCCAGTTCGAGAGCGATACCCCCTTCCTGACCGAGGCTATCCAGCTGGCAACCGAACACCTGCCACTGGTTGCGAGCCAGGACTACGCCAAACTGAAGAAAGCGTCCCTGCAAGAGGAAGAAAATATCCGTGGCGCAATCGCCCTGATTCAATCTTTGAACCCCCATCCCGGTAACAGCATCAGCAGTGACGACAATCGCTACATCACGCCGGATGTCAGCGTCAGAAAAAAAGACGGTCACTGGGTGGTTTCCCTCAACACGGAATTTCTGCCAAGAGTTTCACTCAACCAGCAATACATGAACCTGGTTCAACGCAGCGACAGGAGCGACGATGGCACCTTTCTGCGTCAACAGTTACAGGAGGCAAAATGGTTTCTGCGCAGTCTGGAAGGCCGCAACGAAACCCTGCTGAGGGTCGCTCAAAGCATTGCCGAAATGCAGCTTGAATTCCTTGAACACGGCGCTGTGGCCATGAAGCCGATGGTATTGGCCGACATCGCAGAGAAGCTCGAATTGCATGAGTCCACTATATCTCGGGTCACAACCCACAAATATATTGACACACCTCAAGGAATCTACGAGTTGAAATATTTTTTCTCCAGCCACGTCAATACAACAGCTGGCGGGGAGTGTTCTTCAACCGCTATTCGCGCTATCCTGAAGGGGATGATTAGGGAAGAAGATCCGGTAAAACCTCTCAGCGATAGCAAGCTCGCCACTCTGCTTCAGCAGCAAGGTATAGAAATCGCACGACGCACCGTCGCCAAGTACCGAGAGGGGCTCAACATCCCCTCCTCAAGTGAACGGAAACAATTCAAACGCTAAATTAAGGAGACATCATGCAACTCAATATCAGCGGACATCACCTCGATATCACCGACGCAATCAGAGATTATGTCAACAACAAGGTTGCCAAGTTGGAACGCCATAACGACAAAATCACCAGCATCAGCGTCATTCTTTCCGTTGAAAAACTGATACAAAAAGCAGAGGCCACAGTGCATGTGAGTGGTGGTGAGTTTTTCGCCGACACCGAGCACGAAGATCTGTATGCTGCCATCGATCTGATGGTCGACAAGCTTGACCGGCAGCTGATCAAACATAAGGAAAAGGTCCGGGGGAGATAAGAAACGGACTGTTCGGCCATGAAGATCAAAGACGTATTACTTCCCGAGTACACGCTCTGCAATGCCCCAGGCGGCAGCAAGAAGCGCGTGCTTGAATTTCTGTCTCACTTTTTGGCCGACCACGTCGAAGGATTCGACGCCGACGGGCTGTTTCAGCAATTCAGGGCGCGCGAGAGACTTGGCAGCACCGGTATCGGAGAGGGTGTTGCCATCCCTCACTGCCGCATTCAGGGCTGCGAAAAAATTACCGGCGCCCTGCTCAAGCTTGAGACGCCCGTCGACTTTGACGCCCTCGACGAGCAACCAGTGGACCTGGTTTTTGCCCTCATTGTGCCAGACGAAAAAAATGATGAGCACTTGCAGACTCTCGCTGCTGTCGCTCAGCTAATGCAGCAGAGTGAAACCCGCGAACGGCTGCGCAGAAGCTCCTCCAGCGAGCAGTTGTTCAAGGAGGCCACCAGCTCGTCCAAGAAAGTTGAGAAGCTCTCATGAGACTGGTTATAGTCAGCGGCCGTTCTGGGTCGGGAAAGAGCACCGCTCTCAACGTTCTCGAGGACGTCGGCTTCACCTGTATCGACAATCTGCCGGCTATCCTGCTGCCGACCCTGATCAAGCGTGCTCGTGAAGAGGATGAGGCACAGTGGCCACAAAACATCGCCATCGGCATTGACGCCCGCAACATGCTCGGCAACCTCAGTGACCTGCCGCCAATAATCGGCGAGCTGGAAGAATCCGGCATAAAATGCGAGGTCTTGTTCCTCAATGCGCGGGAATCTATCCTCATTCAGCGCTTTAGCGAAACGCGGCGCAAACACCCGCTCAGCAACGATAAAATCGGACTTAAGGAGGCCATCGCCAAAGAAAAAATCTTGCTCGACCCGCTAATCTCTATCGCCGGTCGAACTCTGGACACCAGCAACCTTACGCTGCATCAGCTCAGGGACATCATTAAAAAACATGTGGCTCCGGACAGGGCGGACAGCATGACCATTCTGTTTGAGTCCTTCGCATTCAAGCGGGGTGTCCCGACCGACGCCGATTTTGTTTTCGATGTGCGATGCCTGCCGAACCCCTACTGGCTGCCGGAACTTCGCAATTATACCGGCAATGACAACCCCGTTATTGAGTTCCTGGAATCACAGCCCGACGTGGTTTCAATGATTGCCGACATCAACAGTTACCTCACCCGCTGGCTTCCACATTTTCAGGCCAGCAATCGCAGCTATCTGACCATCGCCATTGGCTGCACAGGCGGCCAGCATCGTTCGGTCTACAGCTGCAACCAGTTGGCCAAGTTCTTTGAGGACCGTTTCCCCAATATCCAGGTTCAGCATCGCGAGTTATCAGCAGAGGTGCCTCAGCGATGACACGCTGCCAGATCACCATTATTAACAAGCTCGGACTTCATGCCCGCGCAGCGGCCAAACTGGCGTCAACTGCCAACCGTTTTGGCTGTTCTCTGAAAACCGGACACAGCCCGGAGCAAATGGTAGACGCCAAGAGCGTTATGTCACTGATGCTGCTTGCGGCCAGCCAGGGCACGACGCTTCATTTTCAGTTTGAGGGCGAGGACGAAAGAGAAGCCGAAACCGCCATCAGGGAATTAATTGACGACCGATTTGGCGAAGAAGAGTAACCTCTCCTGTTTTTTTCCCACCCCCATCAGTAAACTAGGGCGCTATTGAGTCTTACCGCCGGGGACATTTCGCGTGCAGTCATCAAATTCAGCAAAACAGCTTCCTCTGCTAGCCGATATCGATGATTTTATGGGCAATAACACCATTCACCAGCTGCACTATATGATCAACAACATGGCGGCTCCGGATATCGCCCATCAACTGGAATCCGCGCCGCCAAAAGTGCGCAATATCCTCTGGAATCTGATCGATCCGGAAATTCAGGGTGAAGTTCTCGGCGAACTCCACGAAGATATGCGGCAGGAGTTCCTCAAAGGCAAAGACAGCGAGGAAGTGGCGCAGATCTTTGAAGGCCTGGATGTGGACGATGTTGCCGATATGCTGCAGCAACTGCCCGACCAGGTAATTCCGGAAGTCCTGCAGGCAATGAGCGATCAGGACCGCAAGCGGTTGGAGTCAGTCCTCACCTACAACGAGGACACCGCCGGCGGCCTGATGAACACAGACACCATTACGGTGCGTGCGAACATGACGCTGGACGTGGTTCTCAGGTATCTGCGCCGACACGAGGAAATCCCCCAGCTGACGGATAACCTTTTTGTGGTGACCCGGAATGACACCTTTCTCGGCACCCTGCCGCTGCGAAAGCTGTTAACCTCCAGCCCCAATATCACCGTGCGCGAAATCATGGTCACCGATGTCGAGGCCATCCCTGCCGACATGGGTGCATCCGCTGTTTCTCATCTGTTTGAGCGTCACGACTGGGTATCGGCACCGGTGGTCGATGAAAACAACAAGCTGCTCGGGCGTATCACCATTGATGACGTTGTGGACGTGATAATGGAAGACGCCGACCACTCGCTGCTCGGCCTGGCCGGCCTCAGCTCGGAAGAGGAAACCTTCACCTCTTTCCGCAAGACAGCTCCCCGCCGGGCAGTCTGGCTCGGCGTCAACCTGCTCACCGCGATTCTCGCCTCGACCGTGATCAATGTATTCGAGGACACCATCGAGAAGGTTGTGGCGCTTGCCATTCTGATGCCCATTGTCGCCAGCATGGGTGGTGTCGCCGGCAGCCAGACGCTCACCGTGGTTATCCGAGGCATCGCCCTCGGCCACATCGGACCCAACAACCTGCGCTGGCTGCTGGGTAAAGAATTTGCCGTCGGCTGTTTCAACGGCATGCTCTGGGCGCTGATTATGGGAGTTATCGCCGCGCTCTGGTTTGGCGACCCGAAAATCGCCTTCATTATCGGCGCCGCCATGGTGGTCAACCTGATTACTGCCGCCATCGCCGGCGCGCTGCTACCGGTTATTTTAAAATCAGTTCGCATAGATCCTGCACTTGCAGGCAGTGTGGTGCTGACCACGGTCACGGATGTTGTCGGGTTCTTCTCCTTTCTCGGCCTCGCCACCTATTTCTACGCCTGACCAGCAGTCATGTCGAACGATAACTTCCACACCAATGATACCCCGGACGAGCATGGGGAGATTGTCGAAAAGAGCAAATCCCAGCTGAAACGGGAAATGACCGCACTGCAGAAAGTGGGCGAACAACTGGTGAAACTCCCCGCCGCCCGGCTTGAACAGGTGCCGCTCGACGAGACACTGCGCGAGGCGATCTCCGTCGCCCGGCGCATCAAAAGTCGCGAGGGCTTGAGGCGACAGCTGCAATATATCGGCAAGCTGATGCGTACTGCCGACACTGAAGCCATCACCTCCAAGCTCGATTTTTTTAACCGGGAGGGTGAAGCCTACAGGCGTCACTTTCACCACATCGAGCAATGGCGGGATCGACTACTTGCAGAAGGTGACGCGGCCATTGCTGAGCTAATGATGGAGGCACGGCAAGTGGACCGGCAGCATGTCAGGCAACTGGTCCGGCAGGCTCAAAAGGAAATATCACTCAACAAGCCACCGGCCGCCAGCCGCAAACTTTTCAAATATCTTCGCGAAGTCATTGAACACTGTGAACACTGAGAGCTACGCCATGACCTATAAAACCCTGGAACTGGAAATCGTCAACCACGTCGCGCACGTCGCGCTCAACCGGCCCGGATCATTGAATGCCATGAACATGCAAATGTTCGGGGACATAAAGCACTGTTTTGAATCCTTCAACAATAACCCGTCAGTGCGTGCTGTTGTCCTCTCCGCGAACGGTCGCATGTTTTGTGCCGGGCTTGACCTAAAAGAGACCGCCGATACCCTGCTGTTCAAAAGTGAGGGTGGCGACCCCGGCCGTGAGCGAGAGCGCGTCCACTACAATGTTCGCTGGCTGCAGGAGTGCCTGAGTGCCATCGACAATTGTCGCGTCCCGGTTATCGCCGCCATACAGAACGGCTGTATTGGTGGGGGCGTCGATATGGTCACCGCCTGCGACCTGAGGCTCACCAGCCAAGACGCCTTTTTCTCCATTCAGGAAATCAACGTCGCCATTGTCGCCGACATTGGCACCCTGCAGCGGATACCTCACCTGCTACCCCTGGGCATTGTGAAAGAACTGGCCTACACCGGGCGCAAACTGCCTGCAGCTGAAGCGCAACAGTATGGTTTTGTTAACCGGGTACTGCCCGACAACGAAAGCCTGCTCGCTGCGGCTAAAGAATTGGCGGAAGCAATTGCCAGCAAGAGCCCCCTTGCCATGATGGGGACCAAGCGAGTCATCAATTACCAGCGCGACCACAGCGTTGATGACGGCCTCTCCTACGTGCTGGCATGGAACACCGGCCTGATGCAGGGGGAGGATATTCAACGGTCGTTCAGCGCCGTGATGCAAAAGCAGCAACCCGAGTACGAGGACTTGCTCGACGACGACCTGGCCCCTGAAGATTGACCGAAACTGCCGGCTAAACAGACACTACGTCGATGGCATTTTTACTGGCGCTGGCCACAGCGCTGGTTGGCAGGCACGGCAACATCCATTTGTTTCGGGTCGGGCAGATCCAGCGCGGCCATCAGTTCAGCGTATTCCCCGGCTGAATCCACCTGCAGGCGGGGGTTAAACCGCTTTTCTTCGCCGATGGTGCTCATGGTCCAGCCCTTGTAGTCGTGGGCAGGGAAGACACGGGTTTCCTCCGGTAGCCTCAGCAGCCTGTTGAACAAGCTGTCGTACTGCTGGAACGCATTGCCATTCTGGAAATCGGTTCTGCCGGTTCCCCTTATCAACAGGCAATCACCGGTGAAGACTGCTGCAAGGGCGGGCACATAGAAGCTGTAGGAATCATCCGTGTGTCCCGGTGTGAAGATGGCCTCGATAGCTACAGATCCCAACTGAATAATTTCACCATCGCTGAATTTTGCCGACACACAGTCCGCAACACTCTCCTTCCCCATCATGGAAACACAGCCGGTCTCGGTGCGCAGGGCCCCCAGTGCCGTTATATGATCCGCATGCACGTGGGTATCCAGTGCATACCCCAGTTTAAGATCGAGATTGTCGAGCAACTCCAGATAGTGCTCGATGACATCGATCACGGGATCAATCAGTGCCGCCTGCCGGGTTGTTTCATCGGCCAGCAGGTAGGTGTAGGTTGAGCTTTTTAACTCGAACAATTGGCGAAAAATCATGGTGTGCCCTCCTCTCTAGCTTCTCTCTTGACCGTTTTAGGCTCTCAGCCACATTGCCAGCAATGTCACCATCAAAAGAATAGCAAACACTTTTTGCAGGGCGGAACCGGCAAGCCGGCTTCCCAAGCCTGCGCCCAACAGCATCCCAACCATGCCCCCGGCGCCCACCTTTGACAACATAACCGGATCGACAACCGCATTGAAAAGACAATAACTGACAAAGCCGGTAAAACTCACCAGCGAAATCACCAAAAGTGAACTCGAAACCGCCTGACGCATAGTCAGGCCCGCCACCAGGTTGAGCAGCGGTACGATCAAAAACCCGCCGCCAACGCCAAGCAGACCTGACAGAAAACCCACGCCCAGACCACCCAGCGTCGCCATCATCACGCACGGAGTGGTTAGCTGCCATGAACGGCCGTCCTGCTGGCAGACCGGGACTCTCTGTCCCACCTCGCCGGAAACTGACTGGGAGCGTACAACTCTGGCTGACTCTGGATCCCGACTGGCCTGGCGCCACATCCTGACGGCCACCAATACAATCAACACGGAAAACGATAGCAACAGCCACTGTTCATCTAGGTAGGCACTGGCCCAGCGCCCCGCCGGCGCAGTTATCACGCCGGCGGCCATAATCACCAGGGCCGGCGCCCAGATGATATCCCGGCCACGCTTTATGATCAGGCCAAATAAGGCGCTGAAGGCGACAGCGCCGAGGGCGATCCCCATTGCTTCATGCAGGGGGAGCTGAAGCAGCAGCACCAGAAGGGGCACGGCAAAAAGTGAGCCGCCGGCACCGGTCAGGCCCAGCACCAGCCCAATGATCAAACCCACTAATACCGGCACGGTAATTATCCTATGTAGAACAGAAGATATTCTTTAATGACACCACCAACTGTTTCACCTGCTCGCTTTTCAGGCGGTAGTAGATGGTCTGGCCATCGCGGCGGGTGTCCACCAGGTCGGCTTTGCGCAGTACGGCGAGGTGTTGTGACAGCGCCGACTGGCTCAGAGGCACCTCCTTGTTTAAATCACCCACGGAGAGTTCTTCAGTCATCAGCGTACATGCGATCATCAGCCGGTTTTTGTTGGAAAGAATTTTTAACAGCCCTGCAACTTCTGTTGCATTTTCCTGTAATTCTGAAATATCCACTCTATAGATTCCCAACGCTAATATTCGGACATTATATTAGGGAAAACGAATTTAAGCTAAGGGGATTCGCCCGTTGTTTTTCGTTTTTCCCGTCTTATCCGGCTCACTATCCTGGGAATAAAAGCCGCGATCGCCAGCAATGCGATCGCCAGCATTATTTTCTGGATCAGATCCTCACCGCCCCCTACCGCCTCCTTCCCGGCGTAGCCAAGGTAGGTGTAGGCAATACCTCCCGGCAGCATAAAGACCAGGCTGGCCACAACGTACTGCAGCACGCCGATACGGGTTAAACCCAACGCATAGTTGAGGAGGTTAAACGGAAACAGCGGCACCAGCCGGGTGAAAGCCACAAAACGCCAGCCTTCCTCTTCGACGCCGGTTATCAGTTGCTTCAGTCGGCCACCGGTTTTACGAGCCACCCATTCTGAAGCGAGATAACGGGAAATGAGAAAGGCCACTGTCGCGCCCAGGGTCGCGCCGGCAAGGTTGTAGACGGTCCCCAGTACCGGGCCAAACATCGCGCCTCCGAGCAGGGTTAAAATCGAGCCGGGCAAAAAGAAAACCGTCGCCAGCGTATAGATCAGAATAAAAGCTACCGGCGCCAGAATTCCCGCTTGCTTCACCCAGCGCTCCACTGCGGCAAGGTCAAAGGCTTCCCGATAGATCACGGCAACAGTGATTGCCGATATCAGCAACAACGCAAGTAAAGCTTTTGCCAACCTGTCATTCATGATCTTCTGTCCTTTTGCGATTTATAGCCGGTGACACAGCGGCGCCTGTAAAAGGTAACCGCAGCATACCCGGCAAGTTGACAGCGAGGCGATTATCCCGAAACTCCGCGAGGCCAATTGTCATCCCGAGATGACCTGCTCGCGGCTGTTTTTTGTAGGTGCCAAAAAGCCGGTCCCACCAGGATAAACTGAAACCGAAATTACTGTTGGATTCGTCATATTCGACAGAATGATGGACACGATGCATGTCCGGTGTCACCAGAAACCAGCGAAGGTATCGGTCTATTTTAGCGGGCAGCGAGACATTGCCGTGGTTGAACATGGATGACCCGTTCAGCAGAATCTCGAAAATTATCACTGCAGCGACAGGCGCCCCCAACAGGGATATAGCGGCAAACTTGATCAACATAGACAGCACGATCTCCAGCGGGTGAAAGCGCAGCCCTGTGGTTACATCGTAATCGAGGTCGGCATGGTGGACCCGGTGGATGCGCCACAACAGGGGAACGGCGTGAAACATTACGTGCTGCAGGTAGATGGCGCAGTCAAGCAGCACAACCGACAGTGCGACAGACAAGACCTGCGGCATGGGATAGGCATTAAACAACCCCCACCCCTGTTGGCTGATATAGATGGCAACTCCGACGCTGGCAGCGGGAAACAGCAGCCTGAGCAGAATGCTGTTAATCACCACGAGGGCCAGGTTGTTGCGCCAGCGGAGCCCTTTAGGAACATTCAGCCGGCGCCTGGGTGCGCCCGCCTCCCAGGCCGCCATCAGTAAAAAAATGCCGAAAAAAAATACCAGCCGCAGGGTAATTTCATTATCGACCAGGAACATTTCGACGCGCCTCAAGGCTGTTCTCAGCCTTTCTCCATCGGCAGGCTGGCATCCCAGCCCCACTCCAGCATGGAATTGTCGTAGACAGCAACATTCTCATAACCCAGCTGGGTTAGCAGGAAGGCGTTTCCGGTTGCGGCAATACCGCCGCCACAGTAACAGATAACAGCACTGTCTGGGGTGACTTTCGAGCCATGATAAATATCCCGAGCCTTGTCCAGACTGACAAAACTCATGGTGTCCTGATCAATCAAATCCTCCATCACCGACACATTCACTGCACCACTGATATGTCCCGGCCTGCCGTAGACCTGGTCACCGTTACCACTGTAGGTTGGCCCGGTGAGAGAATCGACAAGGGTGCAGTCGGGGTCAGCAATCGCCTGCAACACCTCATTTTTGCCAACCACCAGTCCTTCCCGCAGCCGGGCGGTAAAGTTGCCGCGCCTTGATGGCGCTGTTTCCGTAGTCAGCGGCCTGCCTTCAAGCTGCCACTTGGTCAGCCCACCATTGAGCACGGAAGCGTTATCAAAGCCGTAGGCGCGCAACAGCCACCAGACTCTTGTCGCCCACATCGGTGAACCGCTGCTGTATAAAACAACGTGGCTGTGATTGTCGATGCCGTGAGCAGACATCGCCGACTGGAAGGTGTCCGCATCGGGAAAGGTGAAAGCGAGGCGACTGTCTTCAGTATTCGGCGCTGAAACCTCGTCAATCACATCGATGAAACCAGCACCCGGTATATGTCCTTGCTGGTACTGCTCGCGGCCAGAGACAATTTCAAAAAGCTGCGCCGGGCTTTTGCCTAGCAACAGGAACACAGTGCAGTCAAACAACCTCAGATCGGGGTTATCCAGGTTATCAGCCAGCCACTGGGTTTCCACCAGACCTTTTACACTCATACCACACCCCTCCAATTGACTCCCATCCTGCTGATACTCACTTCTCTTCATCCCGATTACTGGCTGCAGGCACAAACAACAATGCCTCGGAGTTGATACAGTATCTCAAGCCTGTTGGCTCCGGGCCATCTTCGAACACATGCCCAAGGTGTTCACCACAGCGGGATAGTACCTCCACCCTGCGCATACCCCAGGACCAGTCGGTTTTCAGCACAATATTGTCACGATCGAACACCTCCCAGAAACTGGGCCAACCGGTGCCGGAGTCAAACTTGTGCCGGGAGTGAAAAACCGGCAGACGACATCCGGCGGTAACGTAAGTGCCCTCAGCTTTATTTTTCAACAGGGAACCGGTGAATGGTTTTTCCGTACCGCTCTGCCAAAGGATTTTATACTGCATGGGTGTCAGCATCTGACGCCAGGTTGCTTTCGGAATCGTATCAAGATTTTCGCCGCGACCAATCAACTGGCGCGCCTCGCTGACTGTCATCGGTCCACCGGGGGGTGGCTCTCCAGCTTCCGCCGGTAACCACAACAGAAGCGCCGCAAACATGGGCGGCAGGAACAACCGGGAAACATCGGCCAACTTCATTGCAAACAGACATCCTTTCTTCACA
Organism: Porticoccaceae bacterium; assembly: GCA_041571855.1. Taxonomy (GTDB): domain Bacteria; phylum Pseudomonadota; class Gammaproteobacteria; order Pseudomonadales; family Porticoccaceae; genus JACKOF01. The sequence goes on along the minus strand of JBFFTH010000004.1, from coordinate 3,985 downwards.
GCTTTGGCTGTTAGACCGGTTAAAGCCTTATGTGTTCAAGTACCGGCATTTTTTTCCGCAGTGTTTCTAGCTGCAGGAAATCCAGCTCGGCTATCGCCAGCCCCTTGCCTGCATCGCAGCGATCCAGCACCCTGCCCCAGGGGTCGACAATCATCGATCCACCCCAGGTTGGCATTTTCCTATTTTGCCGATCTCCCATATTTGCGCCGATGACATAACACTGGTTTTCCACCGCCCTGGCCCGCAACAGGAGTTCCCAGTGGGCCTCCCCTGTACTCGCCGTGAACGCTGACGGCACCAATAAAACCTCCGCCCCCTTCCTGGCCAACTGCCGGTAAAGCTCGGGAAAGCGAATGTCGTAACAAACGCTCATCCCCAGCCTGGCAAAGGGGGTATCAGCGACAACAACATCTGACCCCGGGCGGTAACGGTCAGATTCACAGTAAATCCTCGGGCTGCTTGCCGAGCCCTCGTCGATATCGACATCAAACAGGTGCATCTTGTTGTAACGCGCAACTACCTCGCCATTGGGCTCAACCAACAGACTGGCCGCAAAGGGGCGCCGGTCACCGGCACCAACAATGGGCAGTGTGCCGCCAAGTAACCAGATGCGGTGCTTTTGCGCCTGCTCGGCGAGAAAGCTTCGTGCCGGACCCTGCGGGCTGGATTCACGCTCTACCTGCTGCTGAAACTGCAGCGAGTCACAGCCGTAGTAGGCGAAGTACTCGGGCAGTACAACCAGCCTGGCACCTCCCTCGGCAGCTGCTTGAATAAGCGTCGCTGCCTGGCAGAGATTGTCCGCTTCACCATCACTGGCCACCATCTGCACCGCTGCAACACGCATTACTCCTCACTCCCCGATGGCCGGGAGCGCTTCAGCTTATCGCTGAAGATCTTGTCCACTTTTATCTCCGTATCCTGCCAAGGACCCTCAACGGTATAGGCGATACTGGACAGTTGATCCACCTGCTTCTCGAATATCTTGCTGGTGAGATAGACCCCGGCCGCCGCGGGCAAGCCGCCGACCAGCGCTGCCAGCCAGGGTAAATTGGTGCCGACCGGCAAGGTGGTAATCAATCTGGCGTCAATTTCCTCGCTCAGCAGGTCAGCCTCACCCGCCAGTTGTATTTTTCCGACTGACATGGAGACAACCATGGGCGGGTCAAAGCTCATTGTCCCCCGGTTGAAGTAAAGCCCACCGCTCAAGCTGTCATAACTCAAGCCCTCCTCAAGGAAATCGGAAAAATCCAGCTTCAATAGGCGAACCCAGGTAGAAAAGTTAATCAGCCCCACAAGCCGGATCAGGGCATTCGTTGCCCCCTTTGGCTCACGATAGAAACGACCATCCTTGAGATCAATTGCCAGCGAGCCCGTGAGATTTTCTCCATTAACGTTCATCGGATGGTCGGTCCAAACCAGGTCCGCAAGAAATATGGCTCGCTTGCTATCGAGAATTCGCTGCATTCCCCACGACTCCAGCACGTCGCCCAAATCCCCGGCGCGAACCAGTCCGTCAAAATGAGTTCTGTGGCGGCCATTCTCCAGGGTCCACAGCAGCTGTGTTTCGACCGTGTCATCCCGTTTGCCACCGACCTGCAAGCCCCGCTGATTGGTATGGATGTCGCGAAACAGGGCGCCATTCTGCTGTGGCACAAGGGTAAAGGCTGCACTGCCATAGTGGAGGTCGCCGACACTGAGATCATCAACCGAGAACTGCACCGCAGGCAGTGTCGCAGGGTCAAACCCGGCGAGGTCAGCTTTTTCTTCGCTGGCCGGCAGGGACAGTCGCTTCAGCCCGAGTGACAATGGCACCTCCGCTGAAGGGTCAACACTCACCTCACCCTCGGCAATATCACTGGTCACAGAAAACCGCCAGCGGGATTCCTCGTAACCACCCTTAACGATGGCGTCGGCGAGTACATAACTCCCAAGCTCAAGTCTTGCAAAGGCCAAATCCAGCGACGGTCTTAGACCGGGTCCGGGCGTGGCGGTGGCAGTAGAGGGTTTCATCCCTTGCACGCTTTGAAACACAGGCTGCCAGTCGGCGAGAGAAAAGTTTTGCAACTGGCCCTTCACCAACAAGCTGTTTTCGGCGGGCAACTCAGGATCTCCACCACCAACAAACACCGCCCCTCGCTTGAGACTGCCATCGCCGACTTCAAAGATAGCATTCAATTCAGGGCCCAGCTGTTGGCGGATGATGAGGGTCTCGGCAAAAAAGATATCAGTTCTCAGCTTGAGTTTTTCACCCTTTTCGACACCAAACGGAGCCGGCAACTGGATCGCAACTCCTTTCAGCTGGGAGTCCAGCGAAAGCCGGGAGGTGCGACCTGCCGGCGCACCTAATGGCAGTGCCAACAGCGCCTTAAAGTCAGTTGCGCCCGACAGTATGTTGAGTTCCTCTATGCCCAGCATTTCAGACAGCCTGTCGGCAGACACCACGCCCGCAGCTTCCACCATAAGCTGCTGACCGCCGTTGCCTCCCTTTGTCTGAATGGTCGCCTGCAGCGGCTTGCCCCATAAGCTGCCCTTCAAACCCGTGCCACTGATCCCCCGCTGGCTGTTGTATTCAATACTGCCTGTCAGACCATTGAATGCGAGATTGCCTTTGCGCAGCCCCAGGTTTACGCCGTCGAGATCAATATCAACCAGGTAACGCCCACCCCCGGCCCCCTCCTTCAGCGGAATCGCCAGATCCACATCCAGCGAGGTAGCGCCGGAAATTTGCCAGTTATCAAGAGCGGACATGCGCTGGCCCAGCGGCGAACTTTCAAGCAGCGAGTAAATATCACGCGCATCACCAAGACCTTGCACTTGAAGATTCAGCATCAGGTTGTCGCTGTCCGGGTCCCTGTCAACGGCAAAACTGCCATTGGCGAGACTGATACCACCGATTTGTCCGCTTCTCAGCGAGCCACTGGTCCGCCCGTCATCGACAATGACCGAGGCTGCCAGATCCTGCAACGGCAGCCAGTCCGGATGAAACTGGAGGTCACCCCCGCTGGCATTGATAAATAGCTGCATTGTCCGGTCATCACTGACGGGGGAGAATGAGCCGCGCCAGATGAAGCCCACTTCCTCAAGCAGATGGTCGCCAGGCGCCAGATCCAGCCAGTCGCGCAGGTTTTTTTTGAGCACTTTGGGCAGGTAACGGTTGCGGTAACGGGCCTCCATATCGCGCATGCCAGCCAGCAAGTACATCTCGCCATCCTTTTTGCCAGCGAGCGAACCATCCAGATGCAAGTAGATGCGACCCTCACCCTCACCTGGCCCGCCACCGACTTCAATCAGGCCACTGGATAATTTGAGCCTCTGTGCAGAGCGGTCAATCAGCCAGCGCAGCTGTCCTTTGGCCCGGCTGTGCGTCATGTAATCGTCATAGGACTTCGGGAACAGCATGGCGAAGCCATTATCTGCATCCAGTTCGACCAGGCCGGTGTCATTGTCGGCTTGCAGATAACCACTGACGCCACTGGCGGCCGGACTGCCTTTGAAGGAACCAACCTCCACGCTGGCCAGATTGGCGCGCAGGCTGAAATTCGGCCTCTCTTGCCCCGGAGAAAATGTCATGTGCACTCCGCGCATGTGCCCCTTTGGATTCAGGGCCTCCAGCAGCGTCAGAATTTTATCTGGAATAAGGCGGGTTTTTAGCGCCAGAGTGGTATAGTTTTGCAGGTTAACCCGTTCCAGCGCAATACTCCCGTAACCCCATTTATCACCCGTGTGCTGGGAATAAACCAGGTTGAAAGGCTCAATGCTTAGTTCATCCCAGTTGAAATCCGCGGCCTGCCAGCGCACCCCCCAGCTGTCGCCAATCCGGAACCAACCGGTGATGTCTGCGTGAAAGTCCGTGAAAGGTTCTGCGTCAGCCAGCCAGTTCAAGGGGATTTCTGCCGCACTGATCTGCCCGACCATCTGGATATCACCGACGCTTTTTATGTCAAACCAGAGACTGGCCTGCAATTCGGTTTCGACATCACCTATT
>JBFFTH010000003.1:0-33284 GCA_041571855.1 Porticoccaceae bacterium | reverse complement strand
CCCTGCACTGGTGCTGGGTAACATTGACCCTGACGCTTTCAACTCCTGGCTGCTTCGACAGGTGCTTTTCTATCAGCCAGGCGCACGCAGCGCAGGTAATACCACCGATCACCAGACGAATAGTCAGCCGTCCGGCAGGCGTCGTTTCGACAATATCTTTTTGCACATCCGGCAGATCATAGCCTTCGTAAGCCCTTGCCTGCTCTGACTCCGGCTTTTGGGCATTACTTGAACGGTACTGATAAAAGCGCCCGAGGCCACCGTCGACAATAGCTGTCGCCACAGCCTGGCAGCCGGGGCAGCACATCTGGCGCTGCTGACCGCCGATCAGGACGGTATAACTGGCGCCTGCCGGAACCGGCAGCCCGCAGTGATAACAGCCACTCATAGACTTTCCAGTCTGAGTTCCTGCACTTTATCGAATTCGATATCACCATTAAGGCGCCAGTCCGCATCGGGGCGCGGTGTCAATCTTACGTAGTAACGCCCTGCCGGACGAAACTCGAGATCAGCGCGATAACGGCCATCTTCAAGGTGTTTGAGGAAAATCGTCTTGTCCAAATCTTTCTCGAACGGGTGCAGCAGGCTTATTTGCAGCTCCCTCCCTGAAGAATCACCGGTTAACAGAACAAATATTTCACCGCTTTCAAGATCGAAACGCACATCGGCTGCCAGAGACAGGGCCGAGGCTGCCCTGTCCTGCTCGATTACCTGGTTTATTGCCAGGCCATCACGGTAATAATTATCCGAAATCAGGTCATCAGCGCCTTTAAAAGCCACATAGACTGTGGCCAGCGAAGCAATAATGATACTGCCGGGCAGGCTGATAAGGAACCAGGGCCAAAACTGTTTGTGCCAGGGAGTGTTTTCTGACGGGTTATTCTCTATCAATGGAATCTCTTAAATCTTGCGTAATCTTGGCAGCGCGTGCAGCACAACCACTACCTTACCCGAGGACCGAGGAAACGGCTCTCCTCCTCGGCGCGAACTTCAACCTTGTCGAGGGACTGAACAACAAAATAGACATCCGCATTGGTGCGTCGCATGATCCCCGGGTCGGCATGGAGTCGAACGATAAGGGTCTCGATATTCCCTTCTGACACGGATACTTCAGTCTCACCAATATAATCAAAATCCACATCACCTGTCACCGAAATGGCATACCTGTGATCCCGGTTGTCCATATTGTTGATCTTGAGGGTATAGATATTTTCCGTCAGGCCTTCGTTAGTTTGCCGGTAGAGGACATTGCGATCACGAATGACATCGACCTCTAGCGGTGTGCGGCTAAAGACCGCATAATTGAAAGCGGCAACCATGATCGTCAGCACCAGGCCATAACCAATCAGGCGCGGCCTGAAGATTTTTGTTTTGCCCCCTTCCAGTACATGCTCCGTAGTAAAGCGAACCAAACCCCTGGGGTATTCCATCTTGTCCATGACGTCATTGCATGCATCGACACAGAGGCCACAACTGATGCATTCATACTGGAGCCCGTCCCGAATATCGATACCGGTCGGGCAGACCTGAACGCAGAACTCACAGTCAATACAGTCGCCCTTGCCCTCTGATTTATGATCGGCGCCGCGCTTGCGGGCTCCCCGGGGTTCACCCCGATTGTAGTCATAGGAAACAATCATGGTGTCGGAGTCGAACATGACAGACTGAAAGCGTGCGTAGGGGCACATGTACAGACAGACCTGCTCGCGCAATTTGCCCGCGTTGAGATAGGTCAGGCCGGTGAAAAGCGCAGTCCAGAACAGCGCAGCAGGATTCGCGGTGAAGGAGAGCAGGTCAGCGCTAAATTCGCGAATCGGGTTGAAGTAGCCGACAAAGGTAAAGGCGGTCCAAAATGCGACAAGTACCCAACTGGTATGTTTGAGGGTTTTTCGCCAGATCTTGTTCCAGGTCCACGGCGCCTTATCCAGCTTGATGCGCTGACTCCTGTTACCCTCGAAAATCTCTTCAAGGGCAATGAAGATCATCGTCCAGATCGTCTGGAAACAGCCAAAGCCGCACCAGACGCGCCCCACCAGTACAGTAATCGTAAACAGGGCGTAGGCGCAGATAATCAGGAACCCGGCCAGCAGCATAAAATCCTGCGGCCAGAAAGTGAGATTGAAAATGTGGAACTGCCTGGTTGAGAGGTCAAACCAGACACTCTGCCTGCCGTCAATATTTATCCAGGGAAGTGCGACAAACAGGGCTAGTACAGGAATCCAAGTCCAGCGCTTGAGCGTGCGAAAAAAACCCGGCAGACGGCGAATATGTATCTTTTCACGGGTCTCATAAAGGTTGAGGACACGAACCACCTCTTCCTGGTTCGTGTCCTCACTTTTTTTTGTCGTCTGATCCTGATCCAAGGCGCTCAAGAGAAACTTCCTTTGCTGAAAAGTAAGACCAGCACCGATTTTATCTATCAGTTATTCTTTGACAACTGGTAGACATAGGCCGTCAACAGATGAATTTTCCCTTCCTGCAAAAGATCTTTTTGGGCAGGCATGACACCGTTTCGACCGTTGCGTAAGGTATGCCGCACCTGTTCCGGTGAACCACCATACAACCAGATACCATCTGCCAGGTTGGGAGCACCGATTGCCGTCATGCCCTTGCCATCCGGACCATGACAGGCTGCACAAAACTGGCCGTAAATAGTCTTGCCTTTTTCTGCTGCGGTCGCGTCGTGATCTCTGCCGCTCATACTGAACACGTACTCAGTCACCGCATTGATACCATCTTCGCCAATCACGTTGCCCCAGGCTGGCATATTGCCCTTCCTGCCATTGACGAGAGTTGCCTTGATATCCGCAGCCGTGCCGCCGTACAACCAGTCTTTGTCAGTCAGGTTGGGGAAACCGAATGCACCGCGAGCATCCGTACCGTGGCAAACCGAACAGTTATTGGCATATAGGCGCCCACCCATTTTTAACGCTGCGGTATCTGCAATGACTTCCTCAACAGGCATCGACAGATACTTGTTGTATAAAGGGGCATACTTCTCTTCGGCCGCCTTGACTTCCTGCTCCCACTGACCGACCTGCGTCCAGCCCAGTACACCCTTGAAGCTGCCGAGCCCCGGATACAGAATCAGGTAGATCACTGCAAAAATGATCGTCAGCACGAACATGTTAAACCACCAGCTTGGCAGGGGGTTGTCATATTCCTCAATGCCATCGTAGACATGGCCCGTTGTCTGCGGCTCATCTTCACTGCCAGGCTTACCCGTTACCTTAACTTTGCGTGTTGCAAACAACAGCCACCAGGACCCCGCCAGAATAATTACTGTGCAGGCAATAATCAAAATGTTCCAGAAGGTACTCATTTTTTAACCAGCCTTTTTTTCATCATTGTCTTTTGACCCCAGCTCACCTTCTTCAAACGGAAGCTTCGAAGCCTCATCAAAATCTTTCTTCTTATGACCACTGTAGGCCCACCAGCACACGCCGAAAAAAGCGATCATTGCCAGTATGGTGCCAACACCCTGCAACGTACCCTGATCCATTAACGTTTCTGCTTCAACAATGTACCCAACTGCTGCAGATAGACCACCAGGGCATCAACCTCCTTAACGTCTCCCTTGGCAAAAGGCTCGGCTGCCTTTGCTATATCTTCATCCGTATAAGGCACACCGACCATGCGCAGCGCTTTCATCTTGGCCGCAGTATGCTCACCGGTAATCGTATTTTCAAACAACCAGGGGAACGCCGGCATATTCGACTCAGGCACAACATCTCGGGGGTTATAGAGGTGAGCCAATTGCCAGTCATCACTGTAGCGGCCACCAACACGAGCCAGATCAGGTCCGGTACGCTTCGAACCCCAAAGGAAAGGGTGCTCGTAGACATGCTCACCGGCAACCGAATAGTGACCGTAGCGCTCTGTTTCCGCCCTGAAGGGCCTAACCATCTGCGTATGGCAGACATTACAACCTTCGCGAATGTAGATATCACGACCCTCTAGGGCTAGTGGCGGCAGTGGTTTTAAGCCATCGATAGGCTTGGTGGTTTCATCCTGCCAGAACTGGGGGATAACCTGGGCCAGGGCGCCGAAACTTATCGCGACAACGGTAAGAATCAGCATCAGCCCCAAATTTTTTTCAATAACTTCATGGTTCACTTGCGTGTCTCCTTATGCAGTCGCCTGAACAGGTTGTTGTTGTACAACTGGCTCCGGACCTTTTACTGTACGCCAGACATTGTAGGCCATGATAAACATACCCAGCAGGAAGATAGCCCCTCCCAGGAAACGAACGTAGTAACCGGGATAACTCATCTCTACGGCTTCAACAAAGCTGTAGGTCAGGGTTCCATCGGTGTTGAAGGCACGCCACATCAAGCCCTGCGCAAGCCCGTTAACCCACATGGAAGCGATATAGAGCACTGTGCCGATGGTCGACAACCAGAAGTGCACGTTGATCAGCGATTCGCTGTACATCTTCTTGTTGTAGAGCGTGGGTATCAGGTTATAAAGCATACCGATGGAGACCATTGCCACCCAGCCCAGTGCACCGGAGTGAACGTGGCCAATAGTCCAGTCTGTATTGTGAGACAGGGCGTTCACTGTCTTGATCGACATCATCGGGCCCTCGAACGTAGACATACCGTAGAACGAGAGAGATACCACCAGGAAACGCAGTGTCGGATCGGTACGCAGTTTGTGCCAGGCACCGGACAGGGTCATCATACCGTTGATCATGCCACCCCAGGAGGGCGCCAGCAGTACCAGCGACATCACCATACCCAGGCTCTGGGTCCAGTCGGGCAGCGCGGAATACATCAGGTGGTGAGGACCGGCCCAGATATAGATCGCAATCAATGCCCAGAAGTGAACAATTGACAGGCGGTAAGAGTAGACCGGACGCTCAGCCTGCTTGGGCACGAAGTAATACATGATGCCAAGGAAACCGGCGGTAAGGAAGAAACCCACGGCATTGTGGCCGTACCACCACTGCACCATGGCATCCATAGTACCCGCGTAGGCAGAATAGGATTTAAAGGCGGTTACGGGCACCTCCATACTGTTGCCGATATGAAGTATTGCAACAGTGAGAATCATGGCGCCGAAAAACCAGTTTGCCACGTAGATATGCTTCACCGCACGCTTGGCAATAGTGCCAAAGAAAACGATGCCATAGGACACCCAGACGATCGCAATCAGGATATCAATCGGCCACTCCAGCTCGGCATACTCTTTTGCCGTTGTCATACCGAGTGGCAGAGAGATTGCAGCGAGAACAATGACCAGCTGCCAACCCCAGAAGGTGAATGCTGCCAGGGAATCAGAAAAAATCCGGGCGCGACAGGTACGCTGCACGACGTGGTAACTACTGGCGAAAAGGGCGCATCCGCCGAAAGCAAAGATTACCGCGTTGGTGTGGAGTGGTCGCAGGCGACCAAAGTGCAACCACGGGCCGACATTTAACTCGGGCCAGGCCAGCTGCGCCGCGATGATAACGCCGACCAACATCCCTACTATGCCCCATACAACGGTCATGATAGCGAACTGTTTGACGACCTTGGTGTTATAGACTGGCTGCTCTGTAGCGGCCGAGATATCAGTACTCATCAACAGGTTTCCTATTATTTTATTCTTACCGAAACAGCAAAACACACTACAGTTGCATATTGAACCATCCATATCCAGCATATACAACGCTGGATATTATCTTTATTCGGCACAATATTCCGTTGACTTATGTCAACAGGTTCTAACTTCCTGCTTTGATACCACGCAGCCTAGACCCCTAGGACCCCCGCCCCTTATTGGCCGCGATCCGCAGGCGCAGCGCATTCAACTTTATAAAGCCCTCGGCGTCTTTTTGATCGTAAGCGCCTGCATCATCCTCAAAGGTAGCAATACTGCTGTCGAACAGCGAATCCGGTGACTTGCGGCCAACCACGGCGACGCTCCCTTTATACAGCTTAACCCTGACCTTGCCGTTCACCACCTGCTGGGACTCATCGATCAGGGTTTGCAGCATTTTGCGTTCAGGCGACCACCAGTAGCCGTTATAAACCAACTCGGCATATTTGCTGATCAGGCTGTCCTTCAAATGTGCCACTTCTCGATCCAGCGTCAAAGACTCAATCGCGCGGTGGGCTTTTAACATCACGGTACCGCCGGGCGTCTCGTAGCAGCCGCGGGATTTCATGCCGACATAGCGATTTTCCACAATATCAAGACGCCCGATGCCATTTTCGCCAGCTATTTTGTTCAGGGTCCTGAGCACGGTCGCAGGCGTCATCTGCACGTTATCAATAGCGACAATATCGCCCCGCTCATAGCTCAGTTCAAGATACACAGGCTGATCGGGGGCACGCTCCGGCGATACGGTCCAGCGCCACATGTCTTCTTCCGGCTCATTCCATGGGTCCTCCAGAATATCGCCCTCATAGGAGATATGGAGCAGGTTTGCATCCATGGAGTAAGGCGATTTCTTTTTGTTGCTGGAGAAATCCACGGGGATATTGTGCTGTTGACAATACGCCATCAGAGTCTCACGGGAAGTCAGGTCCCACTCGCGCCAGGGCGCGATCACTTTGATGCCCGGCTTCAGGGCATATGCACCCAGTTCAAACCGAACCTGATCGTTGCCCTTGCCGGTTGCGCCGTGGGAAATGGCATCTGCCCCGGTTTCATTGGCAATCTCTACCATGCGCTTGGCAATCAGTGGCCGGGCAATGGAGGTTCCCAGCAAGTACTCGCCCTCGTAGATGGCATTGGCACGAAACATTGGAAACACGTAATCCCTGACAAACTCTTCTTCCAGGTTATCGATGTAAATCTCTTTCACACCCAGTGCCTCGGCCTTGGCGCGCGCGGGCTCAACCTCTTCACCCTGACCAATATCTGCGGTGAAGGTCACCACCTCACATTGATAGGTCTCCTGCAACCAGCGCACGATAACTGAGGTATCCAGACCGCCCGAATAGGCCAATACGACTTTCTTGATATCTGACACAACCAACTCCTGGGAAAAATGATAGATAAGACCAAAGGGGCGCGTATTTTATACGCTGCAGGGTCTTTTTCACAGCAACCACGGCTGAATATATGCCTGCAGCTGGTAAAGCCTGTACTGATTCCGGTAGCATGCCCAGCTGACAGAATTGAATGCAACCTCTATGACCAAACTCACCATAACCCGGCCGGACGACTGGCATGTCCATCTGCGCGATGGCGACGCACTGCGCTCAACCGTGCCCGATGCTGCCAGAGATTTTGGCCGCTCGATCGTGATGCCAAACCTGCTACCGCCAGTGGCAAGTTCCGACCAGGCCCTGGCCTACCGCGAACGAATCCTGAGCTGCCTGCCGGACCGAAGCCTCTGGCAACCACTGATGGTGCTGTATCTGACAGATAACACCCCTGCAGATGAAATCAGCCGCGCCAGGGAGACCGGCAAGATCTTCGCGTGCAAATACTATCCGGCAGGTGCTACCACCAACTCTGATTCCGGCGTTACCAGACTGCGCAACATCTACCCCGTCTTAAGCCGAATGGAAGAGGAAGGGCTACCTCTGCTTTTGCACGGCGAAGTGACCGACGACGATATCGATGTTTTTGATCGAGAAGCCGTGTTTATTGAGCGGCACCTGAAAGACCTGGTACAGGACTTTCCCAATTTGAAAATTGTGCTGGAGCATATCACCACCCGGCAGGGTGTCGAGTTTGTCGCCACTGCGCCCGATAACGTCGCCGCCACCATCACCCCGCAGCACCTGCTCTTTAATCGCAACCAGATGCTGGCTGGCGGCATCCGCCCGCACTTCTATTGCCTGCCTATCCTGAAGCGAAACATTCACCAGCAGGCGCTGATTGAAGCGGCCACCAGCGGAAATCCGAAATTTTTCCTCGGCACAGATTCCGCACCCCACGCACAAAACCGAAAAGAAACCGCCTGTGGCTGCGCTGGCTGCTACTCCAATCACGCGGCCATTGCACTTTATGCCGAAGCCTTTGAAAAGGCCGACGCAATGAACAAGCTGGAGGGTTTTGCCAGCTTTTACGGTGCCGATTTTTACGGTTTGCCCCGCAACACAGACACTATCACCCTGACCAGGTCTCCCTGGCAGCTACCGGAGACTGTTCCGCTCGGCAGCGATACGATGGTGCCACTTTGCGCCGGCGAAACCCTGAACTGGCGGGTCGAATCGTTAACATGACCGAACATCCCCCGATCTCATACCGCTTCCGCGGTTTTCTGCCTATCGTGGTTGACGTCGAGACAGGCGGCTTTAATTGCGATACCGACGCCCTGCTGGAGATTGCCGCTGTCACCCTGGACATGGATGACGATGGCATTATTTATCCGAGCGAGACATTCAGTTGTGCCTTTATCCCCTTCGAGGGGGCCAACATTGAGCAAGCGGCGCTGGATTTTACCGGCATCGATCCAGATGACCCGGACCGCATGGCGACAGAAGAGGATTCAGGCCTGAAAGATTTTTTCCAGCCACTGCGGGCAGCAGTGAAAGAAGCCCACTGCAAACGCGCCGTTATGGTGGCGCACAACGCCCATTTCGACCTCGGCTTTGTCAATGCTGCCGTGGAACGCAACAGCATCAAGCGCAACCCGTTTCATCCATTTTCCTGTTTTGACACCGCTACTCTTTCAGGTCTGGCTTATGGGCAAACCGTTTTGGCCAGGGCCTGTGAAGCGGCAGGCATTGAGTTCAGCAACCGGCACGCCCACTCTGCCGCCTATGATGCCGGGAAAACGGCCGAACTTTTTTGCGGTATCGTCAATCGCTGGAGGGATCTTGGCGGCTGGGACCCGCTCTAAAAACCCTGCAAACTCCTCGTTCCACGTTATTTCCAACCCAGAATAAAGGGTGCATGGCGACGGCAGGCTAAATCGACTGCTGGGTACTGGGCTTTTCCCGCTATGGCAACCTGAAGATAACGCCGCCCCTGTCAACCTTGGGTTATGTAAACCGGACTCTCATTTTCTTTGTTGCTAGTGAGACGGGAAGACTTCACCCCCGCTGGCAAGCTTTATCCCCGCTTTCTGGCGGCACTGAAAAACCCGTTAAACTTGCGTCCGGCTGTTTTCCAGAGCTAGTGACCCAGTAGCGCAGCAGCCTCCGCATCGCAGTCCGCTTGCGGGACCAGGCCCCGCACCAGTGCAGCTTTGTATTCCTGCCTGGCCGCGTCAAGTTCTGCACGAAACTCTTCATCGGCATGCAGTCGCGCCACCGCCGCAGCGCCCATTACCCGCCCGGCATTAACATCACTGTTCCAGTGAACATTGCAGTACATCCTGCTCTCACCAAATGCCCAGCCACGAGCCAGAACCGCATCGGTTTTTTCCGGCGCGACTTCAGTCAGAATTAACGCCCACGCCCAGCCCAGCGCCGTATGACCGGAAGGGTAGGAGCCGTCGTGACTCAGATGCTGCTCGTCCTCCGGGGTGCAGGTAGGCTGCCCGTTTACCATGAATGGGCGTTTGCGCTGGTAGTGGTTCTTGGCGGCATAGGTAGACAGGCCGGCATCTGTCATGCTTCGGCGCAGCAACCTATACAGGCGTGGTGTGTCCTGCTCATTAATTTCAATACCGAGTGCACAGGAAAACGTATCGGCGGCTGCAGGAAAGTGCAAATTGGCATCCCGCGCCGCATAGGCGAGCCTTTCCCGGGTTACCGAGGCCCGCATTTGCCGGTTGATTTCAACATCGCTGGCGTGGATTGCCGATCCTGACTCCGGCGCAGGCGGCAACAGGGAAAAACTGTTGGGCAACTCTGCGTTATCCAGGTAGCCCTGCAGAATACCGGGTCTTAGTTCCGGCACCTTCCCGCTGTTGGCGGGGTCCGTAGTTGCACAGCCCGCAAGGAAAACTGACAGCAACAGGCAGACGCCAAACAGCCTTTCAGGAAATTGACTGAACAATCTCTTTACCAGCATACCCTGCCCCTGGGTTGTCATTGTTTTTAAGTGCTGTCACGCATTCTATCCTGCAGCACAACACCGGCCAACACGGGCAAGCGCTCACATCTGCATAATCCCTGGCGCACGGAGGTATGCTCCAGCTTTATTATCCGTGTGCCATAATTTTCTTTATGACTTGGGTTAGAATAAACTCCTTCGACAAATATTAATCTCTGCTTCCAATGCAGCAGCTCCAGTAAAACACCCGGGGTATACCATGACCGATTCATTTAAGGAAAATGCTCTCAATTATCACCGCGAACCCACTCCCGGGAAGTTGGAAATCAGGCCAACAAAGCCTCTGGCCAACAAGCGGGATCTCGCACTCGCCTATTCACCAGGTGTCGCATATGCCTGCGAACTGATAGAAGAAAACCCTTCAGAGGCAGCCAACGTTACAGCGAGAGGCAACCTGGTCGCAGTAATCACCAATGGCACTGCCGTACTCGGCCTGGGTGCCATCGGCCCGCTGGCATCCAAACCGGTAATGGAGGGCAAGGCTGTCCTGTTCAAAAATTTTGCCAATATCGATGTTTTTGACATCGAGATTGACGAGAATGACCCGGATAAACTGGTTGAGATCATCGCCTCGCTGGAACCTACTTTCGGCGGCATTAACCTGGAAGATATCAAGGCGCCCGAGTGCTTTATCGTTGAACAGAAACTGCGTGAGCGCACCAGCATTCCAATTTTTCACGATGACCAGCATGGCACCGCCATTGTTGCCGCTGCGGCGGTCTACAATGCGTTGCGGATCGTCGACAAGAAAATCGAAGACATCAGGCTGACAGTGACTGGGGCAGGTGCCGCCAGCATCGCCTGCGTGGACCTTCTGGTCGGCATGGGATTAAGAAAAGAAAATGTGCGTATGCTTGACCGCAACGGGGTTATCTACCAGGGCCGCGAGGTGGGCATGAACCCCTGGAAGGATAAATATGCTGTAGAAACCACTGACCGCACCCTGGATGACGCCATTGACGGTGCAGACCTGTTTATGGGTCTCTCGGGTCCCGGCATCCTCACCCAGAACATGGTCAAAAAAATGGCGGACAAGCCCATTATTCTGGCCATGTCCAACCCGGTGCCCGAAATCATGCCGGAACTGGTGAAAGAAGTTCGTCCCGACGCAATTATGGCAACCGGGCGCTCCGACTACCCCAACCAGGTAAACAATGTGCTCTGCTTCCCGTTCATCTTCCGTGGGGCACTGGACTGCGGCGCCACTGTCATCAACGAAGAAATGAAGCAGGCCTGCGTTAAGGCGATTGCCGACCTCGCCCACAGGGAAGCGATGGCGTCAGTGGCGGAAGCCTATGCCGACGAAGAATTGAAATTCGGGCCCGATTATTTGATCCCCAAGCCGTTTGATCCCCGCCTGATAGAGGAGATACCGCTGGCAGTGGTGAAGGCAGCCATGGAAAGCGGTGTGGCATCGCGCCCCATTGAGGATATGTCCGCCTATCGCACCAAGCTGCACTCCTATGTTTACCGCAGCCGACTGTTTATGCAGCCTGTGATTGAGCAGGCAACCAAAGCACCGGCGAGGATTGCCTATGCCGAGGGCGAAAACGACGATGTACTGCGTGCCATTCAGGGCATCTGCGACGAAAAGATTGCGAAGCCAATCCTTATCGGTCGGCCGGATGTAATCAACAGCAAGATCATCAACCTGGGGCTGCGGCTTAAGCGTGGCGAGCACTACGACGTGCTGAACCCGGATCATGAAGAGCACCACGAGAATTACTGGAAGTTTTTTCACGATAAAGTGGGCCGCTCCGGCTACTCGGTTGAGGCCTCAAAATCCATAATGCGCTCCAACAACACTGTCCTCGCCGCCACTATGGTCGCGCTTGGCGATGCTGACGGCCTGATCTGCGGCAAGATTGGCCGTTTCGATAAACACCTTCGCGACATCACCAACATTCTCTGCCAGGGAGGCGAGAGGAAACACTTGTCGTCCGTGTGCGCTCTGCTGCTTGAAACCGGTCCGCTGTTCCTGGCCGACCCTTTTGTTACCGTCGACCCAACCGAAGAAGAAGTCATCGCCACGACCAGGGACGCCATCGAATTTGTCAAACGCTTTGGTATCGAGCCGAAGGTGGCGCTGTTGTCTCACTCCAACTTCGGCACCTATGACGACCCCGGCGCCCACAAAATGAAAAGCGCCGCAGCAAAACTGCGCGCGGAGCTACCTGATGTGGAAATAGACGGCGAAATGCATTCCCTGTCAGCGTTGAATGAAATCCAGCGGGGAAGCATTAACGCCAACAGCACCCTGACGGGCGCTGCCAATCTGCTGATCATGCCAAACATGGATACGGCGAGCATTGCTCTCGGGCTGATCCGCTCGCTGACCAACGCCCGCCTGGTGGGGCCCTACCTGACAGGGTTGGAAAAGGCTGCCCACATTCTGATTCCCTCGGTCTCAGATCGAGGCATCCTGAATATGAGCGCATTGGCAACCGTTGACGTTCAGCGGCTAACCGAAAAGCGCTGATCTCTTTCAAGACAGTTAATAACCGGCGCCTTACCGATGCCGGTTATTATCACAGCCGGATAAACCGATTATTTTTCCGGTAGAACAAACCGCACTTGGTCATCCACGGCGACGGTTGCACCGGCATCAGTGCCGGCCACCACCTGCATGACATGGCCCGGCTTGAGCAGCAATTCGCGGTAGGCCTCAACAACATCGCCGATGCTGGCGTTTTCAACCGCCTCTATGAGCCGCTCTCTCGACGCAAAGTCCTGATGGCGCAGATCAAGCTCACCCCAGAAGCGCCCCACCTGCTCTCCCAGGTTCTTGGGCTTTTCACGCAACACCGTCAATACACTGGCCCGATGCTGCTCAAAGGTGTCGGCGGTCATCTGCCCGATCTGGCTCATGAAGCTGGCAAGGAAGTCTTGCACAGCCAGCTCCAGTTCCGCGACGCTGGCAACTGGCGACTGCACCAGCAAACCGAGGCCGGGTACTCGCTCAAGCTGCATATCAACTGCCGCCACCACATAGCCAAGTTGCTGCTCGGTGCGCAGGCTGTGGAAAAAAGGTGCCTTGATAATCTGGCGCAACAACAGAACCTTGGCCCGCTCTGCCGGGCTGTCATCCCTGCCCTGCACATAGCGCATCAATACGGAATCCGGGTGGTCGAGGGTCAGCTCCACCCGTGCAGGTTGCTCCTGGTTGAGCTTGATCACCGGTCGCTGCAGTACTCTTGCCGGCGGCGCAGAAAGGGGCAAAAGCGCCTGTATTTGGCTTGCCAGCGCTTCCGCATCTTTCGCCAACACATTGCCAGCCACCAGGTAGTCGACAGATGCACCCACGAACAAACCCCGCACAAACACCTGCAGGTCATAGGGTACAATCTTTTCCAGCTCTGCCGCCAACTGTTGCGGCCTGCTGGCTTCTGGCCTGGCGGTAAAGCCGGCTTCACGCCACACCTGTCGATAGGGCATATCCTTGTCAGCGTTGCGCCCATCGCGCACCAACCGCTGGCGCACTCGCTCGAAATCTTCCTGCCGCCATGTCATAGAAGATACTTCGGCGGCTACTTTTTTCGCCAACAGGGGCAACTTGTCACTAAAGCCACTGACAACAAAACCAAAACCATCGGGGCGGCGATTAATGCCATAACTCAACCCGGCCAAAAGAGCGTCGTAGCCAGTTTCCACCAGTTTCTCGTCTATCAGGGCGAGATACAGGTCAGTTAACGCGGCTCCCCTGGAGCTGGCCACCAGTGGCGTTTTTACTGCCACATAAATGTGCTGCTTCGGCACCTTAAAATCGCTGTCAAGATAATGCCACAGCCGGTGCTGGGCTTCCTCAACCAGCAACTGCGGGCGATCCATGGCTTTTGCTCCGGAAGTCCGCAGGTCGAAACTGTCGGGGATAAAGGGGTTTTCCTGCGGCAACGACAACTCGCTTGCTGTCACGCCCCTTGATTGTCCAGAAACCGGAAGCTGTTCAATGCCGTAGTCAACGTCATATAGCGCGGTTACCTGATCAGTGACGGCTTCGGGTGCCGTCAGAACCTCCAGCACATTGTCCTGCCGGAGGTAGCCGAGCAATTCACTGATGCCCTCGCCGTCAAACTCATCCATCATATAGGGAGCCAGCAGCACATGGCGCGGCGGGTACTTGTGCAGCGCCGATGATACGCGCATTACGTAATACGAGGGATTGATTGGCTCCTGAAAACGAAACTGCATTGCCGCCAGCTCCGATTGCTCACGGTAGCGCCATGCTGCAATACCCTGCTGCTTAATCAACGCGATCTGCTCAAACAGCAGCTGACGAACCTCCTCCCGGTGACCGAGTCCAGCCTCTGTCAGTTGCACGGCAACCTGAAACAGGGCGCTGTTTTCATCATCCAGTGCAACCCCTGCGTTGAGCCCATTTGCCCATCCGCGGCGCTTGAGCTCGGACAGCAGGCTACCGGCGCCCTCATAACCAAGCAGGCTGCCAATATAGGCGAGCGGCTTCTGTCGATAGAGGTAACGGGTGCTGGGCAGCGGAAAAAGCAACTCCAACTCACGTATTTCCTGCTCCGGCTTAATTTTAAGCCTCAGCGGCAACTCACCCGGGGTGAAAATGGGAGCAGTAATAACAGGCTTCTGTGTCGTCCGGTTTGGCACTTCAGAAAATCGATCGCGCACCATGGTTTCAAGCTGATCCAGCGTCTCCGGGCCCTGCACCACCAGGTTCATTCTATTGGCAGAGTAGTGGCGATCATAAAAGTCCAGCAGATCCTCTCGCACAGTGCCACTGTTACGGTCGGCAAGCGTATCGAGATTACCCACACTAAAGGACGAGATCGGGTGGTCGGGGTTTGCCACCTGGCGAAAGGCATCCTGCTGGCGGCGGTAATCGTCCTTCAGCTTCGCGGTATATTCTGAATGTACGGCGTGTTTTTCACGCTCAACGTATTCGGGGTTGAACAGCGGCTTGACAAAAAAGCGTGAAAAACGATCCAGGGCTTCTTCCAGATAACCGGGATCAATATCAAAAAAATAATTGGTCTCGTCGAAGGCCGTAAACGCGTTGTGACTGCCGCCATGGCTACTAATGAATTCCTGATACTCATCCGGCTGAGGGTATCTGTCTGTACCGAGGAACAGCATATGTTCGAGAAAATGGGCCAGCCCTTCCCTGCCATCGGGATCAGAACTGCTGCCAACTGACACCGAAAGTGACGCTGCCGCTTTATCGGCTTCGCGGTCGGAAACCAGTATCACCCTTAACTGATTGGCCAGTTCCAGATAACGGTATTCGCGGTTATCGTTGGGGCTGGCAATGATTTCACCCGGCGCAACAGTGGTCTGGGTGGTGCAACCAGCCAGTAAAAAGAAAATAAATACAAACCCGGAAAGGGTCAGAGAAGATTTCATGGAAAGATTACTCGGATGTTAATTCCTGCTCAGGAGGTGGATTTTTGTCGACCCTTGGCCAGGCGTTGTAAACGGCCTTGACCAGGGTAGCCAGCGGAATGGCGAAAAAAACACCCCAGAAACCCCAGACGCCGCCGAACAGCAAGATCGCCAGGATAATGGCCACCGGATGCAAATTTAGCGCCTCGGAGAAGAGCAGTGGAACCAGCACGTTGCCGTCCAGCACCTGAATCACAAGATAGGTGCCAATCAGCCAGAAATACTCCGCTTCCAGGCCCCACTGAAAATACGCCACCATGGCGACAGGGATGGTGACCACGATAGCGCCGACATACGGCACAATGACTGAAAGCCCCACCAGGAATGCCAACAGGGCGGCATAGTTCAGGCCCAGAATCAAGAAGGCGATATAACAGGTCGTTCCCACTATGATTATTTCCAGCGTCTTGCCGCGAACATAATTTGCCATCTGCTGGTTCATCTCCGCACCGATTTTCCGCAATACGGGGCGCTGCCGGGGCAACGGACTGGTCAGATAGGCAATCAGGGCATCCTTATCCCTGAGCATAAAAAAGACCAGTAGCGGCACGAGAATACTGTAGACCAGCAGCGCAAAAAGATCAGGGAAAGAGCTCACGGAGGACTTCAGCAGGGTCTCCGCAAACTCCGCAATTCCTGCAGAGGCGTAGTCCATCACTTTAGCCAGTTCCTCCGCGGTGATCAGTTGGGGGTACTTCTCCGGCAGCAGCAGCAGGGCGTGTTGCCACTGGCGCAACATACCGGGCGTCTCGGCCACCAATGTGGTCGCCTGTTTCAAAACCAGTGGAACCAGAAACACGTAGGCCAGCAATACCGCGCCCACAAAGAAAGTGAAAACGCCATACACGGCCAGGGATTTTGGCACATTCCTGGCGACACACCTGTTAACCACGCCCTGCAGCACAAAGGCCACCACCATGGCAACAACAAGCGGAATCAGCAAGGTGTCAAACACCAGGATAAAGACGACCGCCACTGCCAGCAGAATCAGCATCACCACTGCCTCTTCATCGCCGAAATAGCGGTTTAACCAGTTTACCAATACATTTCTCATACGATATGTTGCACCTTGCTCAAGTTGCTGACAGGTTACGGAATGACTTCACGGCCTTCAAGGACAATATCCGGAGAAAAATGTTCGCACCTTTGCCCCTTTTCGCGGTCGTAGTATGAGGATTTTTACGGCATCATAGTGACGGCTTTACCTCTTTGGAATTCACCCTCAAACCGGATCGATAATCTGTGCAGCTTATTCCGAAAAAATTCCTGACGGGTTTTATCAGCCTGCTTTTTACACTGACAACCATTAGCGGCAACAGTTTGGCTGCTGATATCGAGCTGCCATCTCTGGGTGATACCACATCGGGTATTATCTCCCAACAACAGGAATACGAGCTAGGCCGGAGCTGGTTACGGGCCTATCGCAGCCGGGTACCTGTTCATGATGACCCGCAACTGCTTCACTACCTCGAGCAACTGACGTTCAAGCTGTCCCGCTACAGCCAGCTTAAAGACCACCGGCTGGAACTGCTGCTGATCAACAATGCCAACATAAACGCATTTGCTGTTCCCGGCGGTATTCTTGGCATTCACACAGGTCTGCTGCGTTATGCCGAAAGCGAGGACCAGCTGGCCACCGTAATAGCCCACGAACTGGCTCACCTCAGCCAGCGCCACTTTGCACGGCAAGTCGAAAGCCAGCAGGAACTGTCCGTCGCCACCATGGCGGGGCTGCTGGCCAGCCTGATACTGGCAGCAACGGTCAGCAGCGATGCGGGCCTGGCTGCGATGTCCGCCACCCAGGCAGCAGCCCTAGAAAGTGCACTGCGCTATAGCCGAAGCAATGAGCAGGAGGCAGATCGCATCGGTATGGCAACGCTCTATGACGCTGGAATGAATCCGGCGGCAGCATCGGAAATGTTTGAAAAAATGATGCAGACAACCCGCTATACGGGTCAAAAGCCGCCGGAATTTCTCATGACTCACCCCCTGACGGAGAAGCGTATAGCCGACACCGCCAACCGTATCGCTCAATATCCTGCTCGACAGTACCCCGCCAATCCAACCTATCACTTGATGAGGGTGCGGGCACAGGTCGCCATTGACAAAAACCCCCGACTTTCCATCAGGCGCTACCGAAGTGAATTGCAGGGCCAGTCTCTTTCCAGGGAGGCCTCTCGCTATGGCCTCGCACTGGCCCAGATCGCAGCCGGCGAGCACGAAAATGCGCGCGCCAATATCAATAAGCTCCTTGCCTCCGCCACTAACAACCTGCATTACAAGATGGCAGAAATTGTCAACGAGCGAGAGGCGGGGAACCGGCAGCTGGCCATTGCAAAAGCCAATCAGTTAATACAAGGCCACCCCAACTACTACCCCCTATCGCTGGCCCAGGCAGAAAATTACCTGGCGGCAAACCAGTACGAAAGCTCGGAATCTATTCTTACTGATTTGTCCCGCTCACGCGCGCATGACCCGAAGATTTGGTATCTGCTGGCAGAAGTGCGCGGCCTTGCAGGGGACATTGCCGGCCTGCACAAGGCGCGGGCCGAGTACTACATGTTGAACGGTGTCTTCGACAAGGCACGGGAGCAGCTTGGCTATGCCGCAAGACTGGCATCCCAGGATCACAAAGAGAGCGCCATTATTGCCCAGCGGTTGCGAGAGCTTGGCAAAATGGAGCGAGAGGCGAAAGGGCTGTAGTGATGCGGGGCGGCGAGGTACGAAAAAGCAACTGCCTCTGGCCCCTGCCTGCTGCATCAAACTGATCAACTAGCGCCCGGGGACAGCATCCTCGTTTGGGGGCTGATGCAAGTTTGGCAGATACCCCTCGACAACAACCCTGCCAGAGACAGCGTATGCATTGTTCGCATCAGCGCTTGAGCTCGAACGTGTTTATTACCACGCTCCTTTAGCTGGACTGCTCAGCCAACTGGCGTTCGCGGAAATCCAGCATGCGCTGCAGCGAGACCATGGCCTTCTGGCCGATGTCCGGATCAACAAAGACTTCATTACTGCCCTGCTCAAGCGAGTCGGCGAGGTTTTGTAGCTGGTTCATCGCCATCCAGGGGCAATGGGCGCAGCTGCGACATGTGGCGCCCTCACCCGCTGTCGGTGCGATAATCAGTTGCTTGTGCGGCGCCTGCTGCTGCATTTTGTAGAAGATGCCGCTGTCCGTGGCGACAATAAACTGCGGGTTCGGCATGTCGTGGGCCGCCTGAATCAACTGCGTGGTTGACCCCACAGCATCTGCGAGATCGACAACAGCCTGGGGTGATTCCGGATGCACGAGCACGGCTGCATCCGGATACATTGCCTTCATGTCGAGGATGCCCTTGGCCTTGAACTCCTCGTGAACAATGCAACTGCCATCCCAGAGCAACATATCAGCGCCGGTTTTTCGCTGCACATAGGTGCCCAGATACTTGTCAGGAGCCCAGAGAATCTTTTCGCCCCGACCGTCGAGATAATCAACAACATCAAGCGCAATACTGGAAGTAACAACCCAATCTGCCCGCGCTTTGACCCGGGCCGAGGTATTGGCATAGACCACCACCGTGCGATCCGGGTGCTGGTCGCAAAATTCGCTGAACTCCTCAGCCGGACAGCCAATATCCAGTGAACAGGTAGCCTCCAGCGTCGGCATCAGGACTTTTTTCTCCGGGGTGAGAATCTTGGCAGTTTCGCCCATAAACTTAACACCGGCGACCACCAGCGTTGAAGCCTCGTGCTTTTTGCCGAAACGTGCCATTTCCAGGGAGTCCGACACAAAACCCCCGGTCTCCTCAGCCAGGGCCTGGATTTCCGGGTCGGTATAGTAGTGCGCGACTATAACCGCATCTTTCTGCCGCAGCAGCTCGACGATTTTCTCTTTCAGCTGCGCTGCTTTTTTTCCACTGGCATGCGGCACCTCGTCAAGGGTATCCAGACAGGCGTCAACAATACCCCTGTGCGCTGGCTGCTCTGCCACTCGCAATTTATCACGATGGGAATTCATAGGAACTTACTACAGATAACTTGAACACTTAGCGTAATTGTAGCACTTTATTGTCACGCTCAAACAACTGCCCTGCTATAAACACATCGATAAAAATTTTTCATTGTTTGCAGCAATTAATAGTCTGCGGCAATAATTTTAAGGCAAACCTCAACCCGCTCGCTCCGACTTCGCCAAGCGGACTAAGCCCGCCTAGTGAAAATAAAATACCTAATAAATTCAAGCACTTTGACAGCTACTCCTTCCTTCGCGTCCAAAGCCCTGGCCTGAATTTTTTAGCCCCGCCAAGGCTAATAATCCTGCCCATTATTAATTGTTCTGGCCTCGCATTCTTTAAAGAATCCGATATACTCCGCGCCTCGATATACTTTGCACCTCAATCCCACCTGCAAAGGAGTAGCAATATCCATGAATCCTATCCAGAGTTACAGCGGTTACTCTCAATGGAAAAAAGCTGCCATTGAAGATGACAAGAAGACAGGCAGATACCACTGGAAAAAGGTAGATTACTCCAGCAAATATGACTACAAAAACATCCTGGATCGCTACAAGCTGCTAAAAAAACTGCGAGAGCAAAAAAACTATCATGACCTGTTATTTGTCCTCAACGAGGGCATTCACGGCAATATGGGCGGCATGGGTAATAGATCCCTCTACAAGCATGCCCGCTTCGGCACCAAAGACCTGATTGACAAATACACCAGCGAAATTGCCAAAGCACTGGAATACATAGCCAGCGACGAAATTACCGATATTTCCAGGCATGAGAAGATTGATTTCTATCACCGCGCCAGTCATTGCTACGGGCGCTCGGCACTACTGTTAAGCGGCGCCGGAATGCGTTTGTTCTTCCATATAGGCGTGGTAAAAGCGCTTTGGGAAGAAGGCCTGCTACCCTCTATCGTCGCCGGCTCAAGTGGCGGCTCCGTGGTTGCCGCCTGCGTGGGCACCCACACACAAGAAGAAATCGCTCGCCTGTTTGACCCAGAATACATGGCATGGGAGATCAAGCAGGATGTCGGCTTGTGGCTCAAGGTCAAAAAATTGGCCTTCAACGCCATTGATCGCAAAGATGTTGTCCGGGTATTGCATCGGCTGGTTCCCGATCTAACCTTCCAGGAAGCCTATGAAAGAACCGGTCGTCATATCAGCATTTCAATTGCACCGGCTGCGCTCAACCAGACATCCCGACAGCTAAATGCCATCACCTCGCCAAACGTCTACGTGCGCGAGGCTGTACTGGCTTCAACAGCACTGCCATTCGTGTTCCCTCCGGAGAGGCTTGCAGCCAAAAACGTCCACGGAGAGCGCCAGCCCTACCTGCCCACCAAGCGCTGGGTTGATGGCTCCTGCTCAGAAGACTTGCCGTTAAAAAGGTTGTCCCGGCTTTATGGTGTAAATCACTACATCGTCAGCCAGATCAACCCCCTGGCTGTTCCTTTTATTTCGCGGCAAGATGGAACGACAACGATGAGCAGGGTGACGAACTCATCACAGTTGATCATGAAGGAATTCGTCAACATCGTCTCGGCGCTGCTCGAGAAGCCGACCGCCAATATTCCCGCTGCAAATAATTTGGTCCGCATGATCGCGGCACTTGCAAGGCAGACTTACACTGGCGATATCACGATCCTGCCACCCTCTCGTCTCGCTCATCCACAAAAACTCATGTCACACAAATCGGAAGAAGAAATGATGGAGCTGATTGAAGCTGGCGAGAGGGCAACCTGGCCGGAAATCGAGCGCATCAGGGTACAGACAACCATCAGCAGAAAGCTGGATGAAATCCTCAAGCGCATGGAAGACTACACAATCTAACATTTGTTGGCTAAACAAAAACCGATCCCGGCTTCTATATAGATTCAATACCCAACAGGTTGACTTGAAGATCTTCTAATATTTTTTTCTAGTTGCGCTGGTACGCGGCCAGAAAAACATCGACACAGCTGTCGATATAGGCCGAGAGCCCCCTATTTCTGGTAGCTTTTCTGATCCCCAGATTTGCGCAAAGCTTTGACTCCCCCTGCAGCATGGAAAGGAATTGCCAGGCAGCATGGTCGCTGTTTGGTATAGTCAGCTCACCGGCAGCCACTTTGTCGTCAAGGTAGCGCTTCAGCTTCAGGTTCAGCTTTTTCGGCCCGGCATCGTAAAAGGCCTCTGCGAGTTCGGGGTGACGATCAGCCTGGGCGGTACAAATTCGCATAATACCCACCCCCTCCGGACTGTTAATCAGCGCTAGGAACCTGTGTGCCAGGTTAGACAGCTCTTCCCTGATGCCACCTTCCGGACTCAGTACGGCCTCATTCAGCACCGTCTCCTGTGTTCTGCTCTGAATACATACCACGAACAGTTCTTTTTTACTGCCGAAATGGCTATAGACCGTTTGCTTGGAGACCCCCGCCCTCTCGGCTATGACCGCCATACTTGCCGCATCGTAACCCTGCTGGGTAAAAGTAGTCGCCGCGGCATTCATGATGCTACAACGCTTTTCTTCACTTCGAGTACGGGTCCGTGTTCTCGGTTTCACCGCTGTCATGCCAACACTTCTCACTTGAGCACAAATATCCAGAAGGGAGTCATTCTATTAAAACTGGACTCGCCAGTCCAGCAGGTCTAAAATAGACCGCTTAGTCCACTATTAGGGTATTGGCTCCGGCATGTCCCAACCTCAAACTCCTGCAAATAACGCATCGATGCTCTTTGATGCAGACCAGAGCAACCGACCCAAAAAGCTCCCGCAACGCCTGATTTTGGGATTGCTAGTGATTCTTGCCAGCTTTACCGCCCTCGGCGTTCTCTCAAGAGAGGGCGCGACCACTGCGACTGATAGCAATTATTTCCACCAGGTCAGGCCTTTTTACGCGGAGGAACAGCCCAGCTACGACCTCATGCGCAGGCTCAGCGGCGTTATCAGCGCAAGGCAGCACGCTGAAATCGGTTTTGAACAGGGGGGCAAAATTGCTGTCATCCATGTTGACGAGGGCGACCTGATCACGCGCGGCGAACTTGTTGCAGAAATGGATACCGAGCTCCTGGATATAGAGGCGACACAGTTACGCGCACAGCTTGCAGATATTGAGTCCAGGCTCAAACTGGCCAGGTCGAGCTTGAGGCGCAATCTCGAGCTAAAGCAACAGGGCTTTGCCAGTGAACAACGAATTGATGAGCTGGAAGCTGAGCAGGCGTCACTGGCAGCTTCCATCGAAAGCATAAAGGCGAGACAGGCATCCAATCGTAG
Organism: Porticoccaceae bacterium; assembly: GCA_041571855.1. Taxonomy (GTDB): domain Bacteria; phylum Pseudomonadota; class Gammaproteobacteria; order Pseudomonadales; family Porticoccaceae; genus JACKOF01. The sequence goes on along the minus strand of JBFFTH010000003.1, from coordinate 10,698 downwards.
CCGCATCGAGAAATCAGTTTTGAAGGCACCGTTCGATGGCATTGTCAGTCGCCGTTTTGTCGATCAGGGTGCGGTTGTCAATGCAGGCACTGCCCTAGTGCGCCTGCAGGAAGAGGGCCGGATGGAAGCACATGTGGGCATCCCGATACCATTGATACCGGCCATGGAAAAAGCAATTTCCAGGGGTTTACCGCTAACCGTAATGATCAACTCCATCGCTACAGAAGCGAATGTTCTTGCCGTTGGTGCCGACATGAACCCGGTCACGCGAACCGTCTCGGCAAGACTATCTCTACCCGGACTGCCCAATGTCATTAACGGCGATCTGATGACACTGCTCCTACCGGAAACCATTGATCAGGCCGGTTTCTGGGTTCCCATCAGCGCCATCACCGATGGCATGAGAGGGTTGTGGACGGTTTATGCCTTAATGCCAACCGGAGAACAATCAGAATTCGGTGAAATTTACCGGATTGAATCCCGGGATATTCATGTGGAGTACACAACGGGCGACCAGGCTTACATACAGGGCTCCCTTGAAAGTGGCGAGGCTATTGTCCACGGCGGCCTCAATCGCTTTGTTCCGGGCCAGCGTGTTCTCTTGAAGAGAAACAGTGTCGCAACCGGCAGCACTGTCATGTCCTCCCCTGGCGCCGGAGAGTAACAACCCATGGTCAGAACCCTAGTCAGCAACGGTCGCCTGATGTCCCTGATCATCGCTGTGATTATTGTTTCAGGACTGGGCGCACTTAATACACTGCCTCGTTCAGAAGATCCGCGCATTTCCGCCCGCACCGCTTTTATCCTGACGCCCTACCCCGGCGCCAGCGCGGAGAGAGTGGAGTCGCTGGTGACCGAACCGCTGGAAAACAAGGTGCGGGAGATTGAGGAACTGACGGAGATTAAGTCCACCTCTAGGGCCGGCATGTCGGTGCTGACGCTCAAGCTCAAGGATGAAATCCATGACCCGGACATTCCTCCCATCTGGTCCAGGGTACGCGACCTGATAGCTGAAATTGAAACTGAATTGCCGCCAGACAGCCACAGTCCGAGGCTCGACGACGATCGCGTATACGCCTTCACGATTATCTATACGCTCAGCTGGCAGGGCGCTGGCGACTCCAGGGTCGACATGCTTGGTCGCTACGCGAAAGAACTCGAGAGCCGCCTCAGGTCCATGCCCGGAACCGAGCTGGTCAACATTTTCGGCCAGCCCCAACAGGAATTCCTGGTTGAAATCGACAATCCTAAGCTAAGCCAGATCGGACTTACCCCCAGAGATATATCAAATGCCATAGGTGCAGCCGACGCCAAGGTTTCTGCCGGGCAGCTCAACAATGAGAAAACCCGCATGGCTTTGGAGGTCGCGGGCGAACTGTCAGATGTAGAGCGCATCCGCAGCGTGCCTCTCAGGGTGACATCGAGCAGTGAAATGATAAGAATTGCGGATATCGCAACCGTCACCCGACAGGAGAAACTGCCAGCCTCGAACCTGGCCATTGTTGAAGGTCAAAGGGCCGTTGTTGTGGCAGTGAGAATGCTGCCAAATGTTCGCATCGACCAGTGGACGGCAAAGATCGACCGCAACATTGATGATTTCAGGCAGACACTGCCGGGCAACATTGCGATCGAAAAAATCTTTGACCAGAATGCCTACACCCAAACCCGCCTTGGGGACCTGGTGGGCAATGTCGCACTCGGCTTTACACTGATTCTGACCGTTCTGCTCTGCACCCTGGGCTGGCGTTCCGCGCTGATTGTCGCCGCGGCACTGCCACTCACCTCACTGACGACGCTCTCGATCATGAGGTTCACCGGGCTCCCGATCCACCAGATGTCGGTGACGGGCCTGATTGTCTCCCTGGGCATCATGGTGGACAACGCAATTGTTATGGCCGATGCCATTGCCTATGAGCGCCGCCGTGGTCTCTCCGCCCTGGAGGCTGTCAGAAAATCGCTGCTTCACCTTTGGCAACCATTACTCGGCTCAACACTAACCACCATCCTCACGTTTATGCCTATTGTTCTGATGCCGGGGCCAGGTGGTGAATTTGTCAGCGGTATTGCACTCTCCGTGATTTTCTCGCTGATTGGTTCGTATGTGATTTCACACACCATTATTGCCGGCCTGGCAGGGCGATTTACCCGGGTCGCCGAGGATCGCGAGGAAAAATGGTGGCAGCATGGCATCACCCTGCCAAAGGTAAGCAATGGCTTTAAACAGGCGCTCAGCCTGGCACTCGCGCGGCCCCGAACCACAGTAATGGTTGTCTCGCTGCTACCAATCACCGGGCTTTATCTTGCCAAGCATCTCACCGAAGAGTTCTTCCCTCCCGCGGACCGGGACATGTTTCACATAGAGGTCTACATGCCGCAGCAGGCGAGTATTGATGAAACCCTGCGCGTTACCCGTGATATCAGCCAGGCGGTGGCGGATGAAGAAGAGCTGGAATTTTTACACTGGTTTGTTGGCGGCAATGCTCCTTCGTTTTATTACAACATGACCAGCGGCAAGGACGGAGCGCCCTTTTACGCACAGGCCATGGCAAAGGCGACCAATTTCAAAACTGCCAACGATATGATCCCGCGACTGCAGCGGGAACTGGATGACCAGTTCCCGGAAGCACAAATTCTGGTTCGAAAGCTGGAACAGGGGCCTCCTGTAATCGCTCCCATAGAACTGCAGGTTGTGGGGCCAAATCTCGACACCCTGAAAGAAACGGGTGATGAAATACGCCGCATAGCGATGGAAACAGCCAATGTGGTTCATACCCGCGCCACTCTCTCGGAGGCCGCTCCAAAACTGTGGTTTCAGGTGAGAGAACCCATCAGCCAGCAAAGCGGCTTGCCCCTGACATCTCTCTCTGACCAGCTACGCCTGGGCATTGATGGCATCGCCCAGGGCACGGTGCTGGAATCCACGTTTTCCCTGCCGGTGCGGGTGCGCCTGAAGGATGAACAACGCAGCGATATGGCAGCCCTGGAAAGCCTCAACTTTGTTTCCCCACTGCAAAATCCCAGCCATGCAGAGAGCCCGGTTTACAAGGGCATACCTCTACTGGCGCTGGGTGAGCTTACACTTGAGCCCATCCGTGGCACCATCACGCGCAAGGATGGCAGGCGCATCAACAGCATTGAAGTCTTTACCCGGGAAGGTGTTCTGGTTGCAGATGTGCTCGCCACCCTGAAGCAGCGGCTCACCGCGGAGGGCTTCGAACTGCCCCCGGGCTACGAACTGGAGATCGGCGGCCAGACGGATGCCCGCTCCGACTCAGTTAACAATCTTATGTCTTCCGTGAGCCTCATCCTGACAATGCTGGTGCTGGTGGTGGTAATTTCGTTTAACTCCTTCCGGGTTAGCGGCATTATCTTTGCAGTCGCCATTCAGGCAGCAGGGCTCGGCCTGCTCAATGTCTTTATTTTCGGCTACGCCTTCTCATTTACAGTGATTATTGCTTTGATGGGGCTGATAGGGCTTGCCATTAATGCCGCGATTGTGATTCTTGCCGAGCTGAAATCCAATCCAGATGCCATTGCCGGGAACATTGATGCCGTAGTCGACAGCGTCATGCTCTGCTCACGCCATATCACCTCGACAACGATTACCACGGTAGGCGGTTTCATACCCCTGATTCTGGCCGGTGGCGGCTTCTGGCCACCGTTTGCCATTGCCATTGCCGGCGGCACCCTTCTGACAACCATGGTTTCCTTCTTCTTTGTACCCGCTGCTTTCAAGGCCTTTTCAGAGAGAAGGAGTTTTGAGTTGTCGGGCGTACCTGCCCTTGATTAGCCCTGCTTATGCAGCAGAAAAGAAAATCGGCCACTGACTTCCGTCGGTGACCGATCATTCTGGATGCGTGAGGTTCTTTAGCTCTGCTAACCCTTGTACTCTTCTGGCGCAAGCTAAACCCTTTGAACCCAACCGCATTATTCGCCAAGTTTTGCGGCATTTCTGTTGCTCGCTTCCTGGTAAATGCCAGCAATCAAAACAATAGAATAAAGGGATACGATAATAGCCATAATAATCACCTCTTTTAGGTCGGTTAAATCAATTGAGCAGCCATTTGCTCAACTTGTGGGCCAGTTTACGAACTGCTAGAATATTCCTCAAATGGTGTTTTTTCACAATAAAAGTGAATACAAATCATAGTCATTCACTCCGATCCAGGGTGCTTAATGGATATTAAAGATCTGGCCCGCATTGACCTGAACATGCTTGTCGCCCTTGAAGTACTGCTCGAAGAAAGAAATGTTTCCAGGGCCGCCGAACGGCTTTTTATCACCCAGTCAGCCATGAGCAAGACCCTCGGGCGACTGCGAAACCTCTTTGACGACCCGCTGTTTACCCGCACGTATGCCGGCATGCAGCCCACGCCCCGGGCAGAGGAAATAGCCGAACGCCTTCCCTCCCTGTTGCAGGGGCTCAAATGCCTGGTGCAACCGCCCCGGTTCGATCCTCTTAAATATCAGGGCGAGTTTGCGCTCGCAACTCCCGACTACATCGCCGGCTGGCTTCTGCCACCGCTATTTGTAAAGTTCTCTGAACAGGCACCGGGAATTCGTCTCAACTTTGCCAGGCAAAGCGACAACCCACTCGAAAGTCTCGCCAATGGAAAACTCGATTTCCTGATACAACCAGCCCTCAAGGATTACCCGCCGGACTTCGATGTGATGACAGTGGGTTTTGCCGCCCCCAGGCTGTTTGTCAGGAAAGGGCATCCGCTGGAGGGAACAGAACCCGATTGGGAGGAGATAGAAAAATATCCCCAAATTGAATTACATATGCCGGAAAAAGAAGCGTCCGAAGCCGCGGTTTCTCTTCAAAACAGCGCTCTGGCGAGACATTTGCACGAAAAACCACCCCAGATCATTCTCGAAAATCTGTTTATCGCTGTCCGCCTCGCACAAAAAAGCAACGGAATTTTTCTCGGCCCTCCGCTCTTTGCCGAACTGGCGGATCTCGGGTCCGGACTCACCACCCTCCCTTTTCCTGAAAAGGAAGATATCACCCTGAAATTCGTGATTGTGCGGCATCAACGGGTATCGCTTTCATCCCCCCACCAGTATATCTACCAGCAAATTATTGACTGTGTAGAGCACCACCGCCAGAAAATAGGCCTGCCATGTTTTGCAGAAATGCGGAAGTTACACCAGCTCGACTATTGAAGCTGTTTTTTCCGGCGTCGATATTTTTCTTTGTTGGCCGCACCTTTTTTGCTCAGTAATGGCCGCAACCTGCGGCGCAGTCCGGGAGAGCCCGCCAACAATTTGCTCAGGCAGCCACTTATAGCGGGAATCAATACCTCTGTTTTTCCACCGCGTGCAATCCGAATCACCCCAGCTGCCACCTCTTCGGGGCTGCTCATTGGCTGCGAAAAAACAATGTCTTCCACCCTGTCAATCTCGCTCATGATAAACGCCGTATCAATCGGCCCCGGTGACACCACCCCTACGTTTATCCCGCTGTCCCTCAATTCATCAGCCAGCACAAGGGCGAGGAAGCGCAAGCCAGCCTTGGTGGATGAATAGGTTGCAGCTCCCTGCACGGGCGTGATCCCGGCCAGTGAACCGACCATGACAATTGCACCCTCTGCGGATTGACGGATATACGGCAGCGCGGCTTTGCTTAAAACGATGGGTGCTCTCAGGTTAACGTCCACCATTGCTGCGTAATCCTTCGCCTCATTTGCCTCGAAATCGCCCCTGACATGCAGCCCGGCATTATTTACCAGCACGTGAATTGCGCCGAAATGGTCGCTGGCTTTTTTCATTAATGAAACACAATCATCGATATTGGCGACATCCATTGGCACCGTCATAACATCGGTATGCTCGCCCAGTTCTTCGGCTATCCGGGTTAAACCCGCTTCGCCGCGGGCAACGAGCACAAGCTTTGCTCCCAGCTTTGCAAAAGCTCGAGCACAGGCCTCACCCACGCCAGCTGACGCGCCCGTTATGATGACTGTCTTACCGTAAAAGTTATGCATTAAATCACCTGACCTGTCTCACTCAGCCACGCTGCGATGGCTCTGCAACTATTGCCTTATTTCCAACAAATAGCCCGAGCCGGGAGTGGGCTCATCCACTTCCCAGTCGATCAACCGGGCATTGAAGTTTTTTTTGCACTTATCCGCCAGATCCAGAAATGGCTGGCGTCCCGGATCGGCAATAACTATTCTGCCGACACCACTGCCAACTGCTCTCTTTACCACTCGAAAAAGTGGCAATACCAGCTCATCCCAGAAACAAATATCGGCCCCCAGCAAAACACGCTGTGCTTTCAGTTCATCCGAGGTGATCTTCTCATAGCGATTGCAGCGGGTTTCGACCCTGACATCGTTAAGCACCGCATGAACATGGACATAGGGAAATACCTTCTCATCCGCATCCACGGCTGTAACCCGGGCATCAAACTCCCGGGCACAAAAGGCACTTAGCAGGCCCCAACCACAACCCAACTCCATTACCCGCGTTTTCGGCCGCAGTCGGTGGTAAAGCAGGTAGTCCATAATCAAAAAACTGGAAGACCAGATCTGATCCCCATGGATGTCGGGCTCGGATAAAGTTTTGCGCATATTGCGGATCAGCACATGTTTTTTACTCAACATGCTTATGCCGTAGGCTTCTGTGATAGTGCCCGCCATCTGTCTACTCCTGTTCCGGTGCAGAAGTATATTTCTGCACCAGGCGCCTGACATCCTGCGAAGCAGGTGCGATTGCAGTCAATGCTGAGAGGTGTTGGTAGATAGGATTGATATCGCCCACTTTCTCCAGGTAATGAATCAACGTCATCAGCATGTCATATTGATTCGGCCAGCGGTTTACCGCAGCTGTGAGCACCTCAATCGCCGTTTCCGTTTGCCCCTGTGCATCCAGTGCCACGGCATAAACAAATGCAAAGCGAGGCTGCGCATCGGACTGTGCTACGGCAGCCTTGAGGTAGGGCAGCGCCAGGTCCTGCTGTTGCTGGCGTATCAGGTACAGGCCGTAACTGTGCTGGGCTGCCCCGCTGTCCGGCGCAACCTCCAGGGCTCTCTCATACAGCGATCGGGATTGTTCATCACTCCCGGAGGCGCGGTAAAACTCTGCCAGATTCAGCAGCGCGGGAACAAAATTCGGCTCTATACGCAATGCCTGTCGATAGGCAGAGAGCGCCTTGTCCCTATCACCCAGGTTCAATTCCAGCGAGGCAATGGCAAGCTGGGTTGCCGGTGAATCCGCCGAGAAAGCCATTGACTCACGATACTCCTGAATCAGGGACTCCAGTGGCTGGCGCTCTTTAGCTGGCAGCTGATTCAGCAGGTCTGCAAGGACTTCCGCCAGCTGAAAGCGAACCGAGCGACTGCCATCCTGCAAATGGGGAGAAAGGATCTGCCAGCGGATCTGGGGCGACACAGCCTGCAAAGAGCTGACAGCTGCTCTTCTGACCAGCGGGTTCGGATCATGCAACTGTTTCCTGGCCAGTTCAACGCTGACCTTTGACGGCATCAGTGAGAATTGATCCAGCAAACTGGCCCTGACCATGGCAGGCAGTGCGGTATCGGAAACTGCTTTTTCCATTGCCCTCGTAACCAGGATATCCCCGATCTGTGCCCGCTGGTTGATATAAGCCCAGTGATTGCGGTTCGGCTCTATGCCCCATTCGAGCAACTGCTCTGTGGCCCAGTCATTATCCTTGCCATCAGCCGCGTGGCAGCTGACACAGCTATTGGGCACACCCGCTTTTGCAGACAGATGTGGTCGCGGAATGGTAAAGCTGTGATCCCGGCGAGCATCCACTTCCATGAAATTGCGTTGCGGCATATGACAGTTGACGCAAGCTGCGCCCTCGCTGCCATCGGCATGATGATGGTGGTCAGCCGTATCGTAAACCTCAGGCCTGTGGCACTGACTGCAGAGAGTATTACCTTCAGCCAGCGTCTTGCCGCTGTGCGGATCATGGCAGTTGCCACAGGTTACACCCTTACTGTACATCTTGCTCTGCAGAAAGGAGCCCACCACGAATGCCTCCTCCCTCACCTGCCCATCGGCAAAGTAGGTCTCATCGCTGACCAGCCGCAGCCGGTTGCTATCGTGAAAGGCCAGCCCTGACTGATACTCGTCTATCTGGGTGCGCAGCGCATGACAGCTGCCGCACTGATTGAGATAGTCGTCATTTTTGCTCCCGGTTGGCTCGGCAATGGGATTATCCGGCTTGAAGTGCCAGCTCAGCGGAGGGGATATCTTTTTAACAAAGCCGCTATTTGTCCCGCTAATTTCACCTGACTCAGCCAGGGCGATGTGCTTTTCTCCAGACCCATGGCAGGCCTCGCAACCCACATTGACCTCTGTCCAGGTAGTCTGGTAGCTGTGTTCAACCGGGTCATAGTTTTTTTCGAGGCGGGTGGAGTGGCAATCGGCGCAGCGGCTGTTCCAGTTCTGGAAATGCCGTTTCCAGTGGAAAGGGTGCTCAGGAGTTATGTTTATATCCGGGCGCAGGTGAAACCAGCGCTGACCGCCCTCGGCCTGAGGCCGGCTATCCCAGGCCACATTGAGCGCCTGCAGGTGACCATTGCCGATTTCAAGCAGGTATTGTTGCAGCGGAAAAAATCCAAAGGTATAGCGGATTTCGTATCTCTCGATCTTGCCGGGCTCAGGCTCCAGATCGATCCAGTATTTTTCATTATCCCTGTAGAACCGGTAGTTCACACCATGAAACGATACTCTCTGGCCGGCAAAGTCGCCGAGCACGAAGTCTTCGTTTGCCGGTTGCATCGACCGGTAGTGGTGGGATTGCTGCCACTGCTGATACTGCTGTTCATGACATCCCTTACAGGATTCAGAAGCATGACCAGCATTTTCAACCGCCGCTGATAACTGGGGCAAAAGGCTGCCGAGTAAAAAGAGAACAAAATAGAATCTGGACATCAGGGTTCGAGCCGCAATTTTATGGGTGATGGCTTAAATTTATCCCGCAAGGCTTGCCAACGACCTGTCTGGATTTTCGGGACATCAACCGCCTCGGGACTGTTATTTCGCGAATCGGAATAGCTGGTTTGCAGCAGGCTTTCCAGCTGCTTGGAAAATGCGGGGTCATCCAACTCTGCTGCCAGTGCACGCAGGGTGATTTCAGCATGCTCTCCCGGGAAGTGATCGAGCCAGAAATAGAGCCAGCGACAAGCCTGCACCGTGTCCCCCGCCCTGACTGCCCGCCGAATTCTACCTGCCAGCCTTCGTTCGGTGACAATCCCTGCGCTTCGGTATCGCCTGGCAAGGGCTCGCAGGGCAAATAAACCTGCAGCAATAGCCACCAGCCACCAAAGGCGGCTCCATTCCGTTTCCCTGGCAAAGGCTTTAAGGTTCACCCAGAAGCCGCCGGATACTTTAAATTCAACCGCCGGCAACACGACCATATCAAGGCTTTGGGAACTTGTATTCCACCAGTAAAAAACCTGTTCGGGAATCACAAAACTGCCGCCTTTCTCAATAATGTAATCGACAACTTCTACCCTCTTAGCTATCCGCGCCCCCCGCTGCTGCTGATTGCTCAGTTTTGGTTGCTGGGGATAGGCGGCCAGTCCCTCCACCGGGCGCAGCCGGTATTCGGGCAACATCATCGCCAACATATTCTCGCCGCTGATAGTAATTGTCGACTGCAGGGCATCACCCACCTGCAATCCGTCCAGGGCTCTGTCAAAACGGCGCTCCGCCTTGAAGGATGTTGTTGCCACCCAGTCTTCAAGATCGTCCGTGCTCTCCGGAGCGGTGACTGTAAACTGGAAAACAGGTGCTGTCACCTCACCCTCGACTACGCCAAACTGTCCGTGATTTACTTTTACCCCCAGCGCCACTGCAGGCGTCTGGAAGACACCGGCAGCCTGGGGAAACAGGGACAGCTCCCAGGTCTGCACCCCCCAGGTCTGGCCGTTGTAATAACGACTGCTGTTTACCGCGAAACTTTCCCGCTGCACCACCACCATCTTTTCCATTTCGGGAATATCCAGCCGTGTTCCCCCGGCGAACCAGCGATTGGTTGACACGATCAGCTGCAACTGCAGTTCCTGACCGGGCACAATATTCTTGTCGGGAACCAGTTTGGCATCGACACTGAATTCTCCCGATGCAATCAGGTCCTGAAGGCTAATTTCAGCCAGTAAAGACTGCGAAGCTGTCAGCAGCCACAGTCCAGCCAGAAGGGCCAGGAAATTTTTCACTGCCCCTCCTTTTCCAGCTGGATCGCAAACTTGGCGCCAAGGAAATCGGCCGGGTCCTGCTGCACGCTGCGCATCCACATTTCATTCACCGTTTCATCCTGCCAGACTTCCTCGGCGGAAAATTGCCGGAGTTCCTCCTGTGCCAGAGTCTGCCTCTCGGCCCCTTCCGCCCTGAGCGGGTCGTCTTCCCCCAGTTCCTTGCTGGCACTGATGGTGCCGAACTCGTCTGCCTGGGAGGCACTTGCATCGTTAATGGCGTCAATGATCCCCTGAACCAGGGCGCGATTTTTCTCCGCAGCCAGATGCTCCGGATTCGCTGAAAGTATCGACTCGTAAAGCCTCACCGCTGCCACATAATGCTCCGCATGGGCCAGGGCATTGGCACGATTAAAGCGCGCCTCTTCAGTATCGATACGGGAGAAATATTCCGCCGCCAGCAGGAATTCTTCCGCCATGTAAAAGGACAACCCTCTCCACATCGGATCTTCGAAAGAATTGGCAGCTT
>JBFFTH010000002.1:0-36590 GCA_041571855.1 Porticoccaceae bacterium | reverse complement strand
GGGGAAAATGTCATATGCAGTCCGCGCATGTGCCCCTTTGGATTCAGGGCCTCCAGCAGCGTCAGCACTTTATCTGGAACAAGGCGGGTTTTTAGCGCCAGAGTGGTATAGCTTTGCAGGTTAATCCGGTCCAGCGCAATACTCCCATAACCCCATTTATCACCCGTCTGCTGGGAATAAACCAGGTTGAAAGGCTCAATGCTTAGTTCATCCCAGTTGAAATCCGCCGCCTGCCAGCGCACTCCCCAGCTGTCGCCAATCCGGAACCAACCGGTGATGTCTGCGTGAAAGTCCGTGAAAGGTTCTGCGTCAGCCAGCCAGTTCAAGGGTATTTCTGCCGCACTGATCTGCCCGACCATCTGGATATCACCGACGCTTTTTATGTCAAACCAGAGACTGGCCTGCAATTCGGTTTCGACATCACCTATTTTTTCAACCAGATCGGGGAACCAGTTTTTTACTATCGCGCTCATGTTGCCATGGAAGTTGATAGAGGACAGCGTCAGAAAACCCTTTCCCTTGAAGCTGCTTAAGTCGCCTACCTCACCCCTTGTCTCCAGCAACAGCTGGGCTGATTCTTTCCCCCCGGCAGCACCAAGCGTGGCAGCGATGCGATAAAAATCGCCGCTGCGTTCCAGCAGCATATCCCTGGCCATAAGAGAAGTGCGGGTGCCGGAGTAGAACTGAATGTTGATTTTCAACTCATCGACCGAGAAGTGGCTGCCGGCCAGCAAACTGCCAAAATCTTTTTTCGAGTCATCGGCGTCATCGGTGGCTGGAAAACCTAAAACACGCCATTGACCATCCTCACTTTCGGCGAGGGTTAAATCCAGCCGCCCCACGCTGAGTTCTTTCCAGACCAGCTCACCATGGATAACACTTTCGACCAGATCCGGCTTCAAGCGCAAATCACTCAGGGTCAACACTGGTTCAGAGCCCGACTTGTCAAACAGCTTGGCATCGATGGCACGAATGCTGGGCTCAAGCTTCTCCCAGGAGCCCACCAGGCGACCGCTTTCAAAGCGGCTGCCGAGGGTTTCACTGATGAACTGGTTAACCAGCGGGCGGTACTCATCCAGCTCCCCTATGGCCCAGCGCCCCATTGAAACCGCGACAGCAACCGTGACCAGAAACAGGGCAAGGCCAAACCAGAGCCGGTTAAAGATGAAAATGAGCGCTTTTTTGCCGTTAAACGCCATAGCTACACCGGAATAATGTCGAACTGTTCGCGCGAATAGAGGGTCTCGACGCGAAACTCAATCGTGCGGCCAAGAAACTCCTCCAGGTCTGCAACATCGGCAGAGTTCTCATCGAGCAGGCGATCGATCACCTCGGTCGAGGCCAGCACCAGAAACTTGTCGCTCTCAAAGGTTCGCGCCTCTCGCAGGATCTCCCGCAGGATTTCATAACAAACCGTCTCGGAGGACTTTAAACTGCCGCGCCCTTCACACATGGGGCAGGGGTCACACAGCATCTGCCCCAGGCTCATGCTGGTCCGCTTGCGGGTCATTTCAACCAGGCCCAGGTCTGACACCCCGGTAATTACCGTCCTGGCGCGATCAGCGGCAAGGTTTTTCTCCAGCATGCGATGCACCTGTCGCCGGTGCTCTGCATCGGCCATATCGATAAAGTCAATAATGATAATGCCGCCCAGGTTACGCAACCGCAACTGCCTGGCTATCGCCTCAACCGCTTCAAGGTTGGTTTTAAAAATAGTTTCTTCCAGGTTCCTGTGACCGACATAGGTACCGGTATTGACGTCGATGGTCACCATTGCCTCGGTCTGTTCGATCAGCAGATGGCCGCCGGACTTGAGAACAACTTTTTTTGCCAGTGCGCGGGTGATTTCATCTTCCACACCATAGAGATAAAACAGCGGCGAGCTGCCAGCGTAGCGCTCGATTAATGCCGCCATTTCCGGGTTAAAACGGTTTACAAACGCCTCGATCTCAGAACAGATTTCTCCCGAGTCGATGCGAATCCGCTCAACCTCGCTGGTCAGCGTATCGCGCACGGCGCGAAAGTGAAGCGGCAGCTCCTCGAACAGCCTTGAAGTTACCGGGGCCTCTCTGCCGGTTTCCAGGATATGGTCCCAGAGACGAAACAGGAAGCGCCGGTCATCCATCAGCTCTTGTTCACCGACCCCATCCGCGGCCGTTCTGACAATGTAGCCACCCTGCCGGTTTTCGGGGTTTTGCTCCAGCAACTGCCGCAGGCGGGCACGCTCCTGCTCGCCCTCAATGCGTTGCGAAACACCCACACGCCTGCCCTGGGGCAGATAGACCAGATAGCGTGAAGAGATGGACAGTTCCGTCGTCAAGCGAGCGCCCTTGGTGCCAATCGGATCTTTCATCACCTGCACCATTACGGACTGCCCTTCCCGCAACAACTGGCGAATATCGGCCTGCGTGCTGCCCTGTGCAGCCACCTCCTCGTCGTGTTCACGCCAGATATCATCGGCGTGAATAAATCCCGCTTTTTCCAGGCCGATATCCACAAATGCTGCCTGCATTCCGGGCAGCACCCTGGCAACTCTGCCACGATAGATATTGCCTACCAGTCCGCGCTGGTGGGTTCGCTCAATGGAAACCTCGCGCAACAAGCCATTTTCTATGCGGGCAACGCGGGTTTCCATCGGCGTCCAGTTGATCAGGATTTCCGTGCTCATTTATTCCACCAGGAAATATCGAACTGCTGTAAAAGACTGCAGGTTTCTGCCACCGGCAAACCCACCACCCCCGAATAGCTGCCCTTTATCCTGTCTACAAACACTGCACCCAGCCCCTGTATTCCGTAACTCCCCGCCTTGTCACAAGGCTCTCCGGTGGCCCAGTAGCGATGTGCTTCCGCAGCTGAAATTTCGCGAAAAGTGACTTCTGTTTCAGACAGTGACGAATGGCATTGATCACCGCCAAACAGGGCGACTGCAGTCAGGACGCGGTGTGTTTTCCCTGACAACAAGGACAGCATCCTTACGGCATCTGCCTCTCCGGCCGGCTTGCCCATAATCTTTTCAGCAAACACCACGCTGGTGTCCGCCCCTATCACCGGCAGGCGTTTGGCAATGGCGCAACTCTGCTTGTGCCAACCCGCCAGCGCCTTGTCACAGGCGAGGCGCTCGACATATTGAACCGGCGATTCTGTCGGCAACGGTGTTTCGTCGACGCTGACCGGGGCCAGCTGAAAATTGACACCAACCTGCCGCAGGATTTCAGCCCTGCGAGGCGATGCGGATGCAAGAATAACTTCGGGGTGACTTGTCATGGGCTCGCACGGTTGCCAAACAACACATTTGGATTATACCGCGCGGACACCCTGTGGTGTCATCGGTGACTTTCAACTTTTGGCGAGGTGGCGTCCAGTAGGCAATTGGATCAAAATCCAGACCACACCTGTGGAAATACCGGTCCAGTATATATCCCGGCTCGGCACAGGACTGCCCAGCACCAGCCGATCAACGCCACAGACAATGGCAGCACTCATCGACCCCAGCAGTGTAACCAGAAGCACTTGTTGCAACCCCGACAGGTAGCGCATGCGCTGCTGTACAATGATCATCACGCAGGCAGAGACGGTCAACGCCAGGGCGTAGCGGCCGGGTGTAACCCCCACCACCAGATCGAGAAACAGGCCAGCACAAAAAGCGGTGCCGAGACCATAGCTTTCTGGATGGCGCAAAATCCAGAACAATACTGTCAACAACACCCATTGCGGGCGCCACAAGCTTGTCGCTTCCGTCAGCGGATATATTTCCAGGGTCACCGCCAGCAACAGAGCGAACACAAATCGAAGATGAATATTGAAATCCGGCTGCGCCACTTAGTTCACCAGGCGCTCGGTTTCAGAAAAGATCAGCAGCAGGTGTCGACTGCGGTTGATATTCGCCTCCGGCTGAACCAGTACCTGAAGATAATAATCTTCATCCACCTTGCCGATGGATGTCACGCGGCCAACCGGGTAGTTGGAGGGATATCGCCCGCCGAGGCCTGAACTGACCAGTTCATCACCCACCTGGATGTCCATGGTGGAGGTAACATGGCGCAACCGCAAACGGCCATAGTCGCCAGTTCCCTCCGCGATACTCCTGAGGCCGTTGCGCAACAACTGAACCGGCAAGGCATGACGGGTATCGGTAATCAACAAAACCCGGCTGTAGCTCTCGAACACTTCAACCACCTGCCCCATGAGGCCATCCGCATCCAGCACGGCCTGACCGACACTGACACCATCCCGCAGGCCGCGATCAATCAGAATTGTCTGACGGGAGGGGTCGGGGGATGCCCCGATCAACTCTGTGACCAGCACCCGATCCTGTAACAGTTCCGTCGCGTTGAGCAGGTTGCGCAATTTGACGTTTTCCGCACTCAGTCCGGCAAGCCGTTGCGCCCTTCCCTCGTTGACCAGCAGCTCTGTTCGCAGGCGCTCGTTTTCCGCCTCCAGTTCGGCACGGCTGACCACGTTTTTTTCACCCCACTCGCCAAACCGGGCAGGCAGATTTCCAACCCAGTGGAAGGGACGGGAAAACTCGGCGAGTTGCGCCTGTAACGGTGCCAGCCAGCTTGTATAAGTGCCGATGATAATCAGGCAGATGGCGACAAATGCCAGCACCAGCGCAGTGCCGGTACTGGATTTAGCCTTGTGAAAGATATCTTTGATAGCGCTGCCCAATCAATGAATGTAAAAGGCTGCCGACCGAATCACGACAGCCCACACCATAAAATCAGGAAGAAAGAAGGTCAATGCGGTGCTTGTCCAGCATCTCCAGCGCCTTGCCACCACCGCGGGCAACACAGGTCAGCGGATCGTCGGCAACAATCACCGGCAGGCCAGTCTCATAGGTCAACAGGCGGTCAATATCGCGCAACAAGGCACCACCACCGGTGATAATAATGCCGGTTTCAGCAATATCGGATGCCAGCTCCGGTGGCGACTGTTCCAGCACTTTTTTTACCGCCTGAACGATACCGGCCAGTGGTTCCTGCAACGCTTCCAGCACTTCGTCGCTGTTGAGTGAAAAGCTCTTGGGCACACCTTCTGCCAGGTTGCGACCACGCACGTCGATTTCCTTTACTTCACTACCCGGATAAGCGCTGCCAACTTCCATTTTGATACGCTCGGCCGTAGTGTCGCCGATAATGCTGCCGTACTTGCGGCGCACATAGTTACTTATCGCCTCGTCGAAGCGGTCACCACCGATACGCACGGAATCAGACTCCACCACGCCGTTGAGTGACAAAATGGCAATTTCGGTGGTGCCGCCACCGATATCCACCACCATGGAACCGCAGGCTTCCTCAACCGGCAGACCCGCGCCGATGGCCGCGGCCATCGGCTCTTCAATCAAATAAGCCTCCCTGGCGCCGGCAAACATTGCCGATTCGCGAATCGCGCGTTTTTCGACCTCGGTGGCCAGGCAGGGTACGCAGATCAGTACGCGAGGGCTGGGCGGCATCAACTTTTGTGAGTGCACTTTCTTGATAAAATGCTGCAGCATTTTTTCCGTGACCTGAAAGTCGGCGATCACGCCGTCCTTCAGTGGGCGGATAGCGGTGATATTTCCCGGTGTACGTCCCAGCATGCGTTTGGCTTCAACGCCAACCGCTTCAACAATTTTCTGTCCGTGGTGGTGGCGGATGGCCACAACAGAGGGCTCGTTGAGAACAATGCCCTTACCCCTGACATAAATCAGGGTATTCGCGGTTCCCAGATCGATCGACAAATCGTTCGAGAACATGCCGCGTATACGCTTCAACATGGATTTCTTTTCCTTCATTGGGGTGCCCGCAACAAGGATCGTCAGAAAACGGTCGGGCACGGGTGACGCTAAACACGCGACTCTACCAACCAAAAGGGGTAAAGGGCAAGGACTAAAGGGTCAATTTGGTCTGATAAAACCGCTTGATTTCGCCGATGTTTTCTACGATTTCCGCCGACGATGTGGTAACTTACGCAGCCTGATTTATTGCGTCACCGCTGTGGCAGGTCCCTTTTCTGTAAACGTCGAAAATCATCATGACCATTGAACGCTCTGACATCGAAAAACTGGGTGAGTTGTCCCGCATTGGTATCACCGAGGAAAATATCGCTGAAACTACGCGCAGCATTGGCGAGGTCCTCAACCTGGTGAACCAGCTGCAGAACGCGGATACCGATGGCATCGAGCCAATGGCCCACCCACTGGATGAAGTACAGCGTCTGCGTCCGGACATGGTTACTGAAAAAAATAATCGCGAGCGCTTCCAGGCCATCGCCCCGGCGGTAGAAGAAGGGCTTTTCCTGGTACCGAAAGTGATCGAATAAACCGAAATTTCAGCGAACTGAGATCAAGCGGAATTGCACTGAGCATGCACCAATACACACTGGCACAACTGGCAACAGGGCTGGAGAAAAAAGACTTCTCCAGCGTTGAAGTAACCGAGTATTTTCTGGAAAGAATCGCGCGACTGGATGGCAGCTACAACAGCTATATCTCTGTCACTGGCGAAATTGCGCTGCAACAGGCCCGCGCCGCCGACCAGGGGCGTGCTGCCGGCGACGCCGGACTGCTGTGCGGCGTTCCCATTGCCCACAAGGATATTTTCTGCACCGACGGCGTCCGCACCAGTTGCGGCTCAAAAATGCTCGACAATTTCGTGCCGCCCTACGATGCAACCGTGGTTGAAAAATTCAAGACTGCGGGCGCGGTGATGCTGGGTAAAACCAATATGGACGAGTTCGCCATGGGCTCTTCCAACGAGACCAGCTTTTACGGCCCGGTTAAAAATCCCTGGGACACGAACACTGTTCCCGGCGGCTCCTCCGGCGGTTCTGCCGCAGCGGTTGCTGCCAGGCTTGCCCCGGCAGCGACGGCCACTGATACCGGAGGCTCGATTCGCCAACCGGCCGCACTCTGTGGTGTCACCGGCCTGAAACCAACCTATGGCCGTGTTTCCCGCTGGGGCATGATCGCCTTTGCATCCAGCCTCGACCAGGGTGGCCCCATCACCCGGACAGCGGAAGATGCAGCATTGATGCTGAACATCATGGCCGGGTTTGACCCGAAGGACTCCACCTGCCTCGACCGCGAAGTGCCGGACTACAGCGCTAGGCTCAATGATTCCATCGCATCCCTGAAGATCGGTGTACCGGCGGAATATTTCGGTGAAGGTCTGCATCCCGGCACCGAAGCCGCCGTGCAGAGCGCTCTCAGAGAGATGGAAAAACTGGGTGCCGAGCTGGTGGAAATCAACCTGCCTAATACCCACCTTGCCGTGCCGGCGTACTATGTCATCGCTCCCGCAGAAGCCTCCGCGAACCTGTCCCGCTTCGACGGTGTACGCTACGGCTACCGCTGTGATGAGCCAAGGGATTTGCGCGATCTCTACATGCGCACACGCGCCGAGGGCTTTGGCAACGAGGTCAAGCGACGCATACTGGTGGGCAGCTACTGCCTCTCGGCCGGCTACTACGATGCCTACTACCGCAAGGCGCAACAGGTACGCCGCCTGATCAAGCAGGACTTTGTCGATGCCTTCGACAAGGTCGATATCATTATGGGACCGACGTCGCCCTCGCCGGCATTTGAATTTGGCGCCAAGGGCAGTGACCCGGTAGCCATGTACCTGGAAGATATCTATACCATTGCTACCAACCTGGCGGGCCTGCCCGGCATGTCGATTCCCTGCGGCATGGTGAACGATAAACCGGTCGGCCTGCAACTGATTGGCAACTACTTCGATGAAGCCAGGATGCTGAATATCGCGCACCAATTCCAGGCAGCAACCGACTGGCACCAACAGACTCCGGAGGTATGCGCGTAATGTCCTGGGAGGTCGTCATCGGGCTGGAAGTCCACGTCCAACTCGCCACCAAAAGCAAAATTTTCTCCGGCGCCAGTACCGCCTTTGGCGCCGCGGCCAACACCCAGGCTTGCGCCATCGACCTGGCCATGCCGGGCACTCTGCCTGTCGCCAATGAGCAGGCGTTTCGCTACGCGGTGATGTTTGGCCTGGCCATAGATGCCGAGATCGGCAGAACCTCGGTGTTTGAGCGGAAAAATTATTTCTATCCGGATCTGCCGAAAGGCTACCAGACCACGCAGCTGGAAAAACCCATTGTGGGTGGCGGCCATGTTGAGATCGAACTGGCTGACGGCCGCAAAAAATCGATCCGCATCCACCACGCCCACCTGGAAGAAGACGCCGGCAAGTCCCTGCACGAAGACTTTCACGGCATGTCCGGCATCGACCTGAACCGTGCGGGCACACCCCTGATCGAAATCGTCTCCGAACCGGATATGCGCAGTGCCGAGGAAGCCGTCGCCTTTGCCAGGAAGCTGCACAGCATTGTGACCTCACTGGGCATCTGTGATGGCAATATGTCCCAGGGTTCAATGCGTTTTGACGTGAATATTTCCGTGCGCCCGCAGGGACAGGAGACACTTGGCACCCGCACCGAGACCAAAAACCTGAACTCCTTCAAATTCATGGAGGAAGCTATCAGGCTGGAGGTAGAGCGCCAGATCGAGTTGATCGAGGATGGCGGCAAGGTAATCCAGGAAACCCGCCTCTACAATGGCGACACCAAAACCGCCCGCTCCATGCGCAGCAAGGAGGAAGCCAACGACTATCGCTACTTCCCCTGCCCCGACCTGCTGCCGGTGGTGATTGATGACGAGACCATTGAAGCTATCCGCGTCTCACTGCCGGAGTTGCCCGACGCCCGTCACGACCGCTTTGTGGAGCAGTACGGCCTCTCCAGCTACGATGCCGGCATGCTCGGCAACGAGGCAGCCATGGCCCACTATTTCGAAGCTGCTGTCGCCGTTTCCGGCAATGCCAAGCTCACCGCCAACTGGATCATGGGTGAGCTATCGGCGCGCCTGAATAGCGAAGAAAAGCAGATTGCAGACTGCCCGGTCAGACCGGAACAGCTGGGGCAGCTGATCGTTCGCCTCGACGACGGTACCATCTCCGGCAAGATGGCAAAGCAGGTCTTCGAAGCAGTGTGGAATGGCGAGGGCGACCCGGACACCGTGATCGAAAAACGCGGCCTCAAACAGGTATCCGACTCCGGCGCCATTGAGGCCATGGTGGACGAAGTGATTGCCAACAGTGCACAGCAGGTAGACAACTATCGCAATGCGGATGAAGGCAAGCGACCCAGGATGCTCGGCTACTTTGTCGGCCAGATCATGAAGGCCTCGAAAGGCCAGGCCAACCCGAAACAGGTCAACGAAATCCTGCTGAAAAAATTAAACGATTTACTGTGAGTAATAGCGGTTATGAGCCTGAAAAAAGACAAGCAAAAAGTTCTCGGTGAGACCTTTGACGACGAGCGCATCAAAAGTTTTCTCTGCTTTGAAGCCCCGCAGGGGGTAAACCCCGATTTTCACCTGCTGGAAAAAGCCTATCGCGGTATGAATGCGGACAACTTTGATACCTTTCTGCAATTTTTTCTCGAGGACGGTAGAGATATCGACGCCACCAACCCGGCGGGGGAAACCCTGCTGGCGATTGTCAGCCAGCACCAACATGGCGGCGAATACGCAGCGGCATTAAAGAACCGCGGGGCAAAATAATGCAGCCTGAAATCATCTGGGACAGGGATGCCGAGGCACGGCTGCAGAAGGCACCGTTTTTTATCCGCCCGATAGCCAAAAGAAGGGTCGAAAAGGCGGCGCGGGAAGCCGGGCTCAACCAGATCACGCTGGCATTTATGGAACAGATCAAAAACCGGGAAATGGGAACATAACCCGACTGTACATGCCTCACTGTTGCTGTTTATGAATCCACCAAAATCCGTGGCTAGAATGAGCCCCACTGAAATGGGCTTTGTGTGCAGCTGATTGCTGAAAGGTAACAGCCAGCCGTAATGACCGGCTCTCGCGATTCGGTCAGATGTCTGGAAAAAATCCTAGCTGTGCCTGTCGTCCTGCTTCATGTTGTCGCGGAAATTTTTACCGTTTTCAACGTAGTGGTGGGCAGACATCTTGAGCATCTCTGCCACCTCGTCAGAGACCTGCTTCTTGACTTTTGCCGGGGCGCCAACAACCAGGCTGTTGTCCGGTATTTCCATTTTCTCCGGCACCAGCGCACCCGCGCCAATGATGCAGTTCTTGCCAATTTTTGCACCATTGAGAATCACCGCATTAATGCCGATCAGGCTGTTGTCGCCGATCTCACAGCCGTGCAGCATGGCCTTGTGCCCCACGGTAACACCCTTGCCGACCCTCAGGGTATAGCCGGGGTCTGTATGGAGTACGGCGCCGTCCTGGATATTGCTGTCTTCGCCGACAATAATCGGGTCGGTTTCCGCCCGGATGGTGACACCAAACCAGATACTCACGTTGTTCTCGAGCACCACATTGCCCACTACCACGGCATTGTGGGCAATGAAATGGTTTTCACCTTTCAGCTCAACCTCTAGATCGTTCAGCTTATACAGCATTTGTCAGTCCTCATCTTTAATCGACTATTGGTACTTTTTAAATACGCTCTTATTTGAACACGCCCACCCACAAATCACAGCAACACTTTCAACAAAACCTGCTGGCATTTCCTAACCGCCCTTGGCCTTTTTCCCCTGGAGAACCAAGTCTACAAGGGGCTGCACGTTTTGCTCAATATTAGCCTCGATAAGCATAGGTCCGCTTCGTTCGAGCCCCTGCTGAAATGCTTCATGGAAAGCCTCGGCCGTTGCGACTGATACCGCTGGCACCCCCATGCTATCAGCAAGACTGACCCAGTCAATGTGCGGGTTGGTTAAATCCAACATCGACTGCATTTTTGCGGTGATGTCATTATCGTCCTGGCGGACCCGCGCCAACTCGACGTTGAGGATTGCATAAGCATTGTTCTTCAGCACCACAATGGTTGCGTCACAGTTTTCCCGGGCAATACTCCACAGCGCCTGAGGCGTATACATCGCACTGCCATCCGCCTGTAGTGTCACAACCTTCCTGTCAGGGCAGGCAACGGCAACACCGAGGGTCATCGGCAGGCCACCACCTATCGCAGCACCACAAATTGAATAGAGATAATCATGCGGACGGGCGCTATGGGTTCGGTCAAAAATATCAATACTGGCGGTGGCTCCCTCTTCAACCAGGATCGCGTCTTCCGGCAACAACAGGGTGATACTCTGGGCAATCGCCGCCGGCGTGAGCGCGCCGGTGGGGGGCTCGGCTTCTGCAGGTTCATAGCGGATAACTTCGGCACCGCAGTCACCAACGCCACTGGCCAGCTCAGCGAGCGCCGTTTCTATATCGTGATCAGGCGTGGCGAAGGTTGACACTGCACAACCCTGCGGCAGCTTTTGCGTTATCGCGCCCTGATAGGCGAAGGTCGCAACCGGCTTCCAGGCGCCAACCAGGATTATCTGCTCATAGCCAGCGAGGAACGACTGCGCCATTTCCGGCAGATAGGGTATCAGCTGCACCTGCACACAACCGACACCCCGGGACATGCGAGCCGGAATTGTTTCACCCAGCAGCGTCGCCCCGGTGCTGGCGGCGATTCGCCCCGCCGATTCCAGGGCTTCGCCGTACAGCGCGCTGGAACCCAGCAGCAACGCTGTCCTGCGCCCATTGCCGAGCAATTTCACCGTCTCCTCTATCTGAGCGGGTGATACTCGCAGGACGGGCGGGGCAGGTTCCGCCAGCGGCGCATCCGGCGCGGGATCCCAGTGACAGTCGGTGGGTGTGATCAAGGTACTGATCCTGCCGGCGCCCGTGCGAGCATTGCGCACGGCTTCAGCGGCCAGAGTTCCCATTTCATCTGCGGCTTTTACTTCCCGCGTCCAGTGGGAAACCGCATTCGCCAAGCCGGTGATCTTGCCACCGATCAACTCGTGCTCGGGAAACAGGGCCTGGTGATAGGTCGCATTGGCGCCAACAATATTGACCATCGGCGTATGCGCGCGACCGGCATTGTGTAAATTGGCAATGCCATTGGCAAAACCGGAACCGACGTGAAGCAGTGTAAACGCGGGCTTACGCGCCATCCTGGCATAGCCGTCGGCGGCACCTGTCACCACATTTTCCTGCAGACAGAGCACCGGCCGAACCTGATCGGATTTACCCATCTCGTACACCAGTTGCATCTCTGAAGTACCAGGATTGGCGAAACAGGTATCGAGGCCGGCTTCGGTCAGCACCTTAATCAGGGTTTGCGCACCATTAAATTTTTCTGTCATTTATCTAACCTCATGGAATGACTAATCACCCTGGCCCGGGAAACCGATTTCACAGAAAAACCTTGCCCGGGTTGAGCAGGTTTTTCGGGTCCAGTGTGCGCTTGATTGAGCGCATTAAGTCAATTTCCACGTCGGATTTGCTGTACTGCAGAAATTTTCGTTTCTCAAGGCCAATGCCGTGCTCAGCGGACACGGATCCACCCAATCCATCCAGCGCGCTGTAGACAACCTCCTCCACCGCCGGCTTGTCTTCAGCCGACCCAGTAGCGACACCCAGGTGAATATTGCTGTCTCCCAGATGACCCACTACAACCAGCTGGTTGCCAGGCCAGCGATTGTCCAATTCGCCCTGGATGCGCGACAGGTATTCTGACATTCTGGGAATCGGAACACTGATATCGAATAGACACACCGGCCCCAATTGCATGGGCGTCTCAACATCATCGCGGATCTCCCAAATTTTTGCTTTATCCGATAGAGACTGCGCCAGCACCGCATCGATGACAAGCTCATCTTCAAAAGCTTTCTCGAGGAATCCCTGCAGTTTTTCCATTTCTATATCATCACTTTTGCCAAGGGATTCAATAATCACGTAATAAGGATAGTCGGCAGCGAGAGGCGCCGTGTGTTTTGGAGAGTCGGTAACGATTTTGTAAAAGCTATGCCACATTACTTCAAAGGAGCTCAGGGTCCCGGCCATCTCCACCTCGGCCGCCCCCAGCAGTTTGCTCAGTTTGCCGAAATCATCCACCGCGACAAGCGCTGTCGCCTCGCCACTCGGCTTTGGCCGCAAGCGCAGTTCCGCCCGGGTGACAATGCCCAGGGTGCCCTCGCTGCCGATAAACAGCTGTGACATGTTATAGCCGGCATTGTTTTTCAGCACCTTCGACAGCGACGTCATAATAGAGCCGTCGGCCAGAACCACCTCCAGGCCCAGCACAGATTCCCGGGTCATCCCGTAGCGCAATACGCGGTTGCCGCCGGCATTGGTAGCTATGCTGCCGCCAATGGTTGCACTGCCCCGGGCACCCCAATCCACGGGGTACATCAACCCCTCTGCCTCTGCGCGCTCCTGCACTGCCTGCAACACGGCGCCGCCCTGCACCTGCATGGTGCGCTGCTCGACATCAATCTCTTCAATCCTGTTCATTCTTTCCAGAGAAATCACAATCGAATCCTCTGAGGTTTTCGCGCCTCCCGCCAGACCTGTTATCCCGCCGTGGGTCACAACCGGGACATCGTGCTCGAAGCAGATTTTCATCACCTGGGACAACTCTTCGGTGGATGCAGGCCGCGCCAGCAGCCATGCGTTACAGGAGCTCGCACCCCAGGGGTCTGTTGGTCGCTGAGCAAGGTCAGCGCCCTCAATCACTCCCCGATCACCCACTATCTGTTTTATTTTCTGTTTTACAGCGTCATCCAATTTCTTATCCTCAGCTATAGATTAATAGAACCATTGCAGGCAACGGGCTAAGACTAGAGTGTCAGTTTAGGGACAACCTGACTTACCCCGTCTTACTGCAATCTCTCGACCACAGGGATAATTGCATCCCTTTATACTCGAGATCTCTTCCAGTCAAATGAACTTCGGTCTCATGCTAAAACCACATCGTAAACCCGCTGGAGATACCCCTCCTGGCGGATAGCTTATCATTTAAGAGCATGCACTCGAATGCGGCAAGAAACAAAACAGCACTACTTGACATTTAACGAATACTTGTTGACCCTTTGCGAATAATCTAATGCGGCCAATACTCCATGTCTCTGATTCGCTCAGGCGCTATAAGCGGTTACGAGAGCCTTGTTTCCAAGCTGGGTGGCAATCCCATTGCACTGCTGGCTGCTCACGACCTCAGCCATTCCCAGCTGTCTGACCCCAACACGTACATTTCCTATTCCGCTGTCGCCAGCCTGCTGGAGCACTCGGCCCAGAGCTGTGATGAACCCCTGTTTGGTCTGCTGCTGTCACAACATCACCACCCCACCGTCATCGGGGAACTCTATTTTTCGCTGGTACAGTGGAACACGCTGAGAGAGGTACTGGAGGCGCTGGACAAGTATCTTTATCTCCACGCCAATGGCGCTCACCTGACGCAGGTGCCGCGTGGAAAAAACGTCGTGCTTGAACTGAACATCAATACGGGTGGCACAAAAGAGGACGAAATCAGCCAACTGATGCAGATGTCGGTGGGACAGCTCAACAATTTCATCATTGAGTCCCTGGGGCTGAAAAACCCGGCTTTTCCTATCCACCTGAGCCAGCCGGCGCCGCAATCCGCCCCACGACAGCAACTGAGGGAAATCTGCAAGCGGATTAAATTCGATGCTGCCGAAAATGGTCTCTGTATCCCGGCTGACTGGCTGGATCGTAAACCTCACTACGACGAAGCAGATATACGCAGGCACTTTCAGGATTACCTCAAAACCCTGCAACAGCACTACCCCGGTGATCTGAATATGACCGATCAGATAAAAGTCATCATAAGACAATTGCTGCCAAACGGTGAATGCAGCCTTAAAAGGGTAGCGGCGACGCTGGAAATGCATCCCCGCGCACTGCAGAAAGCGCTTCAGGAGCAAGGGCTAAGTTACCATGCCCTGCTGCAGCAAACCCGCTTGCAGATCGCCATACAACACCTCAAGCAGCATTCCCTGAGCATCTCGGAGCTGGCACTCAACCTCGGTTTTGCCGAAGTATCGGTTTTCAGTCGCAGCTTCCGCAAGTGGACGGGCATGTCACCCAAGAGCTGGCAAAAACGGCACGATCAGGACAGCTCACTCAAGAGCGAAAGATCTCGCCCCTGAGCCGAAAACCGAGCTGGTCAATCCGGTGGCGTCAGATCCGTATTCTGGTCAAAAGACAGCTCGGTGCGGGTGATAATCTCTTCCTTCAGGCTGTCTCCCAACTCACTCCACAACGTGCTGTAACCCTCGACATAAACCAGCAGGCCGCGATATTTTTCAGGGTTGCGGTGAGCATCAATCAGGGTCTCCTGGCTGATCACGCTAATTTGCAGGTGCATACCACCGGCCCGGAAATAGGACCTGATCAGCGAAGCCATATTGTCGACTGCGCCGGGGCCTTGGAGCGCACTGGGCGTGATTCTGACACTCAAAGGCACTCCGTTGGATACTGCCTCCTGATCAATTTTTGCGGCGGAATTGATCATCGCAGTAATGCCCTTGGTATCGTGAGAGCCCATCATGTTGTGAACGGGAGAGATAGCATCTGACAGCGGTTCACCCGCCTTTCTGCCATCGCTGAAGCCGCCAGCAGGGCCCCTAAAGGTACATTGGAAGAGACACTGAACAGCCCCGGCTGGAACACCCCGCCACGCATGTTGGGCCGACCCGAAACTTCTTTACACCACAGGTCAGCGACGTACTGGGCTATGTTGTCGGCGTAATCATCGTCGTTGCCATAGTGGGGAACCTTGCTGCCATTGACCAATGCATAGAGGTAATCAAAGCCCTCCCAGTTTGCCTGCAGGGCTTCCAGCAACTGTTTGCCGGAGGTCATTTGCCGATCAAAAACCAGGTGTTTGATCGCAGCCAGGCTGTCGGCGACATTGGCCAGTCCCACCCCCTGAACACCGGTAGAATTGTAGCGGGCTCCGCCCATGCTGACATCGATACCTCGTTCTGTACAACCACCCATCAGCGTAGAGAGATAAGGCAGCGGCTTCAGTTGCTGGTGTGCAGTGCCAATCACATTGACACTGGCCACCATACAGTTGACCCAGTAGGCCAGCTGCTGCTGGAAGGCCTGCAGCAACTGTTCGAAAGATTCGAAATCAGCCAGGCTGCCGGTCGCGGGCCCGGAGGGACCATCTTGTCGGTCCAGCGGGCGACCGTTATTGAGGGTCAACTCCAGTACTCGGGAAAGATTGAAGTAAGCGGCATCGTGCCAGCTGTATTCCTGCCCCGCCACATCGGGTTCGACCAGGCCACCGATACTGTAATTTCGCGCTTCCTTCAAACTGCGGCCGCGAGCCAGCATGGAGGGTATGACAACGTCGTCATTAACCAGTTTGGGCTCACCGGTACCGATTTTGAGAATCTGGCAAACCCGCTTCAGCAGCCTGCCCGGCGTCCGCTCATGCAACCGAACCACCACCCAGGGCTGCCCGAGTTGAATGTGCGGTATGGCGTCCAGAATCATATAGGTCAGCTCATTGGTGGCATCCTGACCGTGTTCATCAACTCCGCCAATGGTGATGGTCAGGCCACCGAGGCCTCGACCACTGTTGTGCTGGGTGGTGGCCCAGTCGCGCAGCTTCATATAGCCACAGATTTTCACCATGGCACTTTCGATGATCTCCTGGGCAAAAGCCTTGGTGAGGCGGTTGTTATCAATGTCCTGCCGGTAGTAGCAATACATCACCTGGTCAAACCTGCCGAAGCCTATCGAATGGCCATTGGCTTCAATCAGGATGTTACTCGCCGCCAGCGCACCCAACTGCATCACTTCCCAAAAGGTGCGCGGCGGCTTTTCTGAAACCCATTCACAGTTTTTGGCGATCTGCTGCAGCTCTTCCTGGCGACTGCCTTCCGCGGTTTGTGCCATTTTCCTAGCCAGGGTCGCAAAGCGCCGACAATAGGCAATGGAGGCGTCGATGGTGATCAGTTGCGCCCGATAAAACACCCGCTTGGAGATATTTTCCGGAAGGGAGTTATCCATCTCTGCCAGCTTCTGCTCTACCTCTTTTCTCATGCCCGACCATCCCAGCCGGTAAAGCGTAAGGTAGTCAGGGATCAGATGGCCAATGCCGGCGTTGATGCACATATCAATGGCATAGACACCGAGCCCGCCAGCGCGGGTAGACCCCGCCAGTTGCTCCTCGGTGAGGCTGTCCATTACGCGGTCGGCCACCGTCCTGCCGCGCCAGAAATCGGCGATTCCCAGCAGTTGCCGGTCAACTTCCGCGCTGTGACTGTAGCGGTTGTGGGGACGCTCCCGGAATGGCTGGTTGCGCAGTTCGTCCGCCACCCAGTCATAGGAGAATTCGGGAAATATCCCACAGGCCTTGGCCGAAGCCGCGCCGTTGCCAACCACCAGTTCATGCTCATCAATATCGATCACGCAATTGCTCAGTAAGTGGGCAAATGTCATCGCCATTTTGATCAACTGGGGTTCCGCTGCGTATATCTTATAGGCCTCGGTGACCAGCAGCGCGCGGTCGGCCTCGATTGAATAATCGCTGTCGAGATAGCGCTCGCGCTGGGCATTGATCCGGTCGAACGGCGACGGATTCTTCACCACACCGGCAGTTCCTATCCCCCACTCATCCCCGGAATCTGCACCGGGTCGATAATTCTGTGCTTCAACTCCACTCGCTGTCATGCTCAAACTCCCATCGATGACACGTTTAATCGCATCCGCTTTACTCCCACCACGTCAGACCGGGACTTTATGCCCCGATCCGGCCACGGCGGGCACTCCATATTCCTGCATAATCTCTGCAAAGCGCAGAATGTTCTGCTCCCACTGCTCGCGCTTGGGCGAAATGAAATCCTCCATGGGATACTTCATCCCCAGCGACTCGTACTTGTCCACGCCCATCTTGCGGAACGGCAGCAACTGGATCTGCTTGACCCTGTTATTCAACTCGGTGGCAATAAATTCGGCGGTCTCACGCAGGTTTTTCTCGGTGCCGTTGTGTTCGGCCACCACCGGGATGCGAATCACTACCGGTGTGCCTGATTCAACAATAATCTTCATGTTCTTGAGGATCTGCTCATTGGGCACGGCGGTAAATTGCTTGTGCTCTGCGCTATCCATATGCTTGAGATCGCAGTAGGCAACGTCGATATAGGGAATGGCCGCCTCCAGCACTTCCTGCTTGTAATTCAGTGCGGTTTCGACACAGGTATTGATGCCTTCAGTATGGGCCGCTTTCAGCAACTCGATGGCAAATTCAGACTGGATCAGCGCCTCACCCCCGGACAGTGTCAGCCCACCACCGGACTCGCGGTAAAAATCCATATCGGCCATCACTTCTTTCATCACCTCGCCAACCGTGGTTTTCTCGCCCCAGGCTTTCAGGGCCTCCGTCGGGCACACCTCGGCACAGACAAAGTAATCTTCCTGCTCCCTGGAGCGCAAACCGACTACCAGGTTGTCCTCGACAATCAGGTTATCCGGATCGGGGGCAACGCGAAGGCAGGCGCCGCACTTGTCGACGCCAATACAGCGATTGGGATAAATGCCTAGTTGCAAATGAGAACTGAGACTTTCAGGATTACTGCACCACATGCAGCGCAGTGAGCAGCCCTTGATGAACACCACCGTCCGTATTCCCGGGCCATCGTGAACACTGAAACGCTGGATATTAAAGATAATACCTTCAACACTCGGGTCGTATAACATGCCTTTCCCTTCATGTTTACAGCTGGTTTACATCGCAGCCGGAGACGAGGCGGCGGGACATTGCGTCCCGCCGCTCGTTCAGGCTAGTACATTGACGCCGAATCAGTCAAATGACATCTCGGTACGGTTGAGAATATCCTTCCGCAACTCGTCACTCAGATCCGCCCACAGGGCACTGTAGCCGGCCACCCGCACCATCAGGCCGCGGTACTTCTCGGGATGCTTGTAGGCATCTTCCAGCGTTTCACGCCCGAGGACATTGAGCTGGATATGCTGCCCTTTTTTGAAGTAGGCCTTAACCAGCGCCACCAGGTTGGCCACCCCGCTCTCGCCGGACAGCGAGGGCGGTGAGAAGCGCAGGTTCAGCAGCGTGCCGTTCGACATCCGCACCTGGTTTAGCTTGCCCGCGGACTTGATCACGGCTGTGGGGCCCTTGCGGTCGTGGGAGGCAACATAGGTGTGCACCGGGCCGAGGCAGTCTGACAGCGGCTCGTTGGACTTTCGGCCATCGGCAGACGCCGCCTGCACCATGCCAAAGGGCACGTTGGCAGAAACGGTGTAGACACCGGGTTGATAGA
Source organism: Porticoccaceae bacterium (assembly GCA_041571855.1). Taxonomy (GTDB): domain Bacteria; phylum Pseudomonadota; class Gammaproteobacteria; order Pseudomonadales; family Porticoccaceae; genus JACKOF01. The sequence continues at coordinate 17,468 of JBFFTH010000002.1, read as the reverse complement.
CGCCGCCTCTTGGGTTGGGCTGACCTTCCACGCAGTCACAGTAGACATCGGTAGCGTACACCGCCAGTTCATCCGCATAGTCAATGTCATTGCCGTACTGGGGCACCTTGTCACTGTTGACCAGGTGGTAGAGCTCATCAAAACCCTCCCAGTCGGCCTTGATGGCTTTCATCAGGTCGGCTGCGGAAACGGTTTTGTCTTCAAATACCAGCTTCTTGATCACCGACAGGGCATCAGCCGTTGAGCCAACTCCGGTCGCCTGGGGACCGGTGAAGTTGTACTTGGCGGCACCGGTTCCGATATCTCTACCCAGCTCGATGCAGTCATCCACCAGCAGGGACTGGTAGGGCAGCGGCTTCATCTCCCTGTGCACATCATCCATGATATTGGTTCCACGAACCATCAGGTCAACCCAGTACTTCATCTGCTCTTCATAGGCGCGCTTGACATCATCGAAGGATTCGAAGTCCTCCAGCCGGCCGGTGTCAGCACCGAGACGACCCTTGTCCTCGTGACCAATGGCATAGCCGTCGTTGAGCGCCATTTCCAAGACCCGTGCGATACTGAAATAGGCCGCGTCGTGCCAGCCGTTCTCCTTGCCGGGTACGCTCAGCTCAACACAGCCGACAATACCGTAATCGCGCGCATCTTCCAGGCTAATGCCTGTTTTTACCATGGCCGGAATATTGACCTCGTCGCTGAACAGCTTGGGCTCACCCGCGCCGATGCGCATGCACTTGGCGGCCTTATTGAAGAACCAGTCGGGGGTATCCGGGTGAATCCGGACTGCTGTCCAGGGGTTACCCATCCGGGTGTGTGCGACCATATCGAGGAACATGCCCGACAACTCGTTGGTGGCGTCGTTGCCCTCGGCGTCAACACCACCCAGGGTTACTGTAGCGGTACCCATAAAGCGGCCACTGTTGGCCTGGGTGGTCAACCAATCACGCAGCTTCATCACCGTGGAATTGAGGATGGCATAGCACTCAAGTATCTGCTGGACAAAATCGCGGCTACAGGTGCCGTTCTCCATGTCCCGCACTAAAAACGGATAGAGAATCTGGTCGAGGCGGCCGGGGGAGGTCGAGTGCGAGTTGACATCGATCTGGTTAATGCTCCAGGCCATATGCACCAGCTGGAACGCCTGCCAGAAGGTTTGCGGCGGCTGCTCGGCAATCAGGTCGAGGTTCTCCGCCATCTGCAGCAACTCATTGCGGCGCTCACCCTCGGCCTTTTCGGCCTCAGTGCGAGCCACGTCTGCAAAACGGTGGATATAGGCCATGGCGGCATCCAGCACGATCAGCTGGGCATTATAGAATTCAGCGCGATCATCGCCTTCCTCCAGGCCATCCAGCTTATCCTGCACCCGCTGCCGCAAACCGGCATAACCGTGATCCAGCAGGCGCGTGTAATCGTTGATCAGGTGGCCGACACCCGCCATATGGTAGAGGCTGGTGGAGTAGAGCATGATGCCCATGAAGTCACCCTTCATCTCGTCCGGGCTCATGCGCGAAAGCATTTCGTCCGACAGGGTCTTGCCTTTCCAGTAATCGGCGATCCCCAGCAGATCATCGCGCACCTTGTCATCATAGGTGTAGCGGTTGTTGGGGCGCTCGCGAAGCTCGGGAACACCTTCGCCCTTAATCTCGTTAACAACCCATTCATAGGACATTTCAGGGAAAATGGCGCAGGACTTGGGCGGCGCACCGACGTCACCCACCAAAAGCTGACCTTCGGTAATCTGCAGGGTCAGATTTTCCAGGAGATACGCCAGCGACTTGGCGGATTTGATCAATTGCGGCTCACCATCGTACTTCTTATAAGCTTCTGTGATCAGCAGCGCGCGCTGACTGTCAACAGTGTAGGGCTGTACATCCAGAAACCAGTCCCGCAGCTTATTGATGCGCGGAAAGGGCGACGGATCGTCAACCACGCCGGAAACACCAACGCCCCAGCTGTCCTCGTCGTACCCCACTTTCCCCAGTGATTTGATTTTCTCTGCAACGTTCATTTTAAAACTCTCTTTTAAGGTAATCAGAATGCCACTGATCACAGACTAGCGCTTTCACCAACTTGGTGCTTGACATTAACAGAACACTACTTGACCTTTTACGACAAAAAGCAAAGAATCGATGCCGTCTCGCCGGCAAACGCACCTAAACTTGATCTCAGTCAAGTCTGCAAATTCGGGCGACCGCAAGCACCGAGAACAGAGGCACCGATTGCTCCCGCAGAGACCCCGCCGTTTAGCCCTCTATAAAAGCCGCAATAAAAAAGGCGCCGGACTTTGAAGCCCGGCGCCTTTTTCCGCGCAGCGCGGGGCACAGGCCCCGCCATTGCTGGTTGCTAAAAGTCAGTCAAATGACAACTCGGTACGGTTGAGAATATCCAGCCGCAGTTCATCACTGAGTTCTGCCCAGGGTGCACTGTAGCCGGCGACCCTCACCAACAGCCCGCGGTACTTTTCGGGATGCTTGTAGGCATCCTCCAGCAGTTCACGACCAATGACGTTGAGCTGTATGTGCTGCCCCTTCTTGAAATACCCCCTTATCAACGCAATCAAGTTGGTTACCCCTGTCTCACCGGACAGTGCCGGTGGCGAGAAGCGCATGTTGAGCAAGGTGCCGTTGCCAATCCGATCTTGATGGAGCTTACCGCAAGAGTTTGTCACTGCCGTGGGACCTTTGCGGTCGTGCGAAGCAACATAGGTATGCACCGGGCTGATGCAGTCAGACAGCGGCTCGAAGTCCTTGCGTCCATCCGGTGACGCGGCCTGCACCATGCCGAAAGGCACGTTGGCGGAAACGCTGTAGACGCCGGGCTGAAATTTCCCGCCCCTGGGGTTGCTATGGCTCGAGACTTCGTCGCAATACACGTCTACAGCGAAAACAGCCAACTCATCGACATAGTCGTCGTCGTTGCCGTACTGGTGCACCTTGTCGCTGTTGACCAGGTGGTAGAGCTCATCGTAACCCTCCCAGTTCGACTTGATGGCGTCCAGGATTTCTGCGCCGGTTACGCTTTGCTCTTCGAACACCAACTGCTTCATCACTGCCATGGCGTCGGCAACTGACCCCACGCCGACACCTTGCGGTGAGGTAAAGTTATAGACCGTTCCTCCGGCATTGATGTCGACACCTTTTTCGACACAGCCGTCGAACAGGGTGGACAAATAAGGCAGCGGTTTCAATTCCCGGTGCGCGTCATCGATGATGTTGAGGCTGCGGGTCTGCAAGTCGACCCAGTACTTCATCTGCGTTTCATAGGCGCGCTTGACCTCGTCAAAGCTCTTGAAATCGGCCAGGCTGCCGGTGGCCGGACCGAGGCGACCCTTGTCCTCGTGACCAATGGCGTAGCCGTCATTGATCGCCAGTTCCAGCACCCGGGCCATACTGAAGTAGGCGGCATCACACCAGCCGTTTGCGCGTCCTGCGACAGTCTGCTCGACACAGCCGCAGATCACGTAGTTGCGGGCGTCCTCCTGGCTTACGCCGTGGTACATCATGGAATCGATGATCACCTCGTCGCTGAACAGCTTGGGTTCGCCAGTGCCCATCCGCATCGCCTTGACACACTTGCTGGCAAACCAGTCCGGGGTGTTTTTGTTGAACCGCACCGCAATCCATGGCATCCCGAGGCGGGTGTGGGCGACCATATCGATAAACATGCCGGACAGCTCATTGGTGACGTCATTGCCCACGGCGTCAACACCACCGACCGTTATTACACCACCGCCGATACCGCGGCCACTGTTAACCTGGGTGGTCTTCCAATCCCGCAGTTTCATAAACCCGGTGTTTATGATCGCGAGGCACTCAATCAGTTCCTGAATGAAGTCACGCGAATATTTACCTTCGTCGATATCCCGGCGGAAGTAGGGGTAGAGGATCTGGTCCAGACGGCCAAAACCGACCGCATTGCCATTGGATTCGATCAGGACTGTGCTCTGCAGCAGTTGGCACAACTGGAAGGCCTGCCAGAAGGTTTCCGGCGGCTTTTCGGAAATCAACTCAAGATTATCCGCCATCTGCAGCAGTTCGTCGCGGCGCTGACCTTCACGCTGCTCCGCGGTCTCCCGGGCCAGGCTGGCAAAGCGCTTGACATAGACTGACAAGGCATCGAGCGAGATCAGTTGCGCCTGGTAGAACGTGCTTTTGTCGTCGTCGCTATCCAGCGCATCCAACTGCGCTTGAACTTTTTGCCGCATCCCGGCGATGCCATTGTCCAGGAATCTCTGGTAGCCCGGTATCAGGTGATGGATACCTCCCATGTAAAACAAGGTGGTCGAATAGAGCATGATGCCCATGAAGTCGCCCTTCATCTCATCCGGCCCCATGCGTTCCGGGAAGACGTCAGATACAGTCTTGCCTTTCCAGTAATCCGCGATGCCCAGCAGTTCATCCCGGGTTTTATCGTCGTAGTCGTAGACGTTGTTGGGGCGTTCACGAAGGACTGGCACCCCATTCCCGGTCAGTTCATTGACGATCCAGTCATAGGAGAATTCGGGATAAATCGCGCAACTTTTGGGAGGCGCCCCCATGTCACCAACCAGCAACTGGTCCTCTGTGATTTGAATGTTGAGATTGCGCAGCACATTTGCAAACGCCTGGGCGACCTTGATCTGTTGGGGTTCATTCTCATATTTCTGGTAAGCCTCGGTCACCAGCAAGGCCCGCTGGCTGTCGACAGTAAAAGGGCATTCATCGATCCACCAATCCCGCAACTTGTTGATTCTGGGATAGGGGGACGGTTGGCTCACCACACCGGAGACGCCAACGCCCCAGCTGTCTTCGTCATACCCCACTTTACCCAATGATTTGATTTTCTGTTCAACATTCATCGTCTTACCCTCTTCTAATTTTGATTTACCCATGACTCGAAAGTAGCACCCGCCGAAACATATGTATGTCGGGTTGTTTACGATCAATATCATTTCCCCGGCCTAGTTCAGGCAATCTTGATATGGATCAATCGTGGGACATGGGGAGATCGATAGAAAGTGCGGGGAACAGGGGCTTGCAGCCTCGCCCAGACACCCCGGGGGGCAATAATCACGGCAATGAAAAAAGGCACCGGGCTGCAGCGCCGGGCGCCTTTTTTCGCGCAGCGCGGGGCACAGGCCCCGACGCTGCTACTGGTTGCTAAAAGTCAGTCAAATGACATTTCGGTACGGTTGAGAATATCCAGCCGCAGTTCATCACTGAGTTCTGCCCAGGGGGCACTGTAGCCGGCGACCCTCACCATCAGCCCGCGGTACTTTTCGGGATGCTTGTAGGCATCCTCCAGCAGTTCACGACCAATGACGTTGAGCTGTATGTGCTGCCCCTTCTTGAAGTACCCCCTTATCAACGCCATCAAGTTGGTTACCCCTGTCTCACCGGACAGTGCCGGTGGCGAGAAGCGCATGTTCAGCAGTGTGCCATTGGACATCCGCAACTGATTCAGCTTGCCGGCCGATTTGGTCACTGCTGTGGGCCCCTTGCGGTCATGGGAGTTGACATAGGTATGCACCGGACCGATACAGTCAGACAGCGGCTCGAAGGCCTTGCGGCCATCGGGCGATGCCGCCTGCACCATGCCAAAGGGCACATTGGCAGATACTGTGTAGACGCCGGGCTGGTAGACTCCGCCACGGGGGTTGGGAATGCCTTCCACACAATCGCAGTAGACATCGGTGGCATAAACCGCCAGTTCATCCGCATAGTCATCGTCATTGCCGTACTGGTGCACCTTGTCGCTGTTGACCAGGTGATAGAGCTCGTCAAAGCCCTCCCAGTTGGCCTTGATAGCCGCCATCAGTTCAGCTGCGGAGACTTTTTTCTCCTCGAACACCAGCTGCTTGATCACCGCCAGGGCATCCGCCGTTGAGCCGACCCCCGTCGCCTGCGGGCCGGTAAAGTTGTAGACCGCAGCGCCAGTATTAATGTCGCGAGCCTGCTTGACACAATCATCCACCAGCAGCGACAGGTACGGCAGCGGTCTCATCTCCCGATGGACGTCATCCATGATGTTGGTGCCACGGACATGCAGGTCAACCCAGTATTTCATCTGCTCCTCATAGGCGCGCTTGACGTCATCGAAGGATTGGAAGTCTTCCAGCCGGCCGGTGGCCGGACCCAGACGCCCCTTGTCCTCGTGACCAATGGCATAGCCGTCATTGATCGCCAGCTCCAGCACCCGGGCAATGCTGAAATAGGCGGAGTCGTGCCAGCCATATTCTTTGCCGGGTACACTCAGCTCGACACAGCCGACAATCACATAGTTGAGCGCATCCTCCTCGCTGATACCCCGGTTCATCATGGCCGGAATAATCATCTGGTCGCTGAACAATTTCGGCTCACCGCTGCCCATGCGCATCGACTTGACACACTTGCTGAGGAACCAATCCGGGGTTTTCGGGTGAATCCGACAGCCCACCCACGGATGTCCCAAACGGGTGTGGGCAACCATATCAACAAACATGCCGCTCAACTCGTTGGTGGCATCGTTGCCATCGGCGTCAACACCGCCCAGGGTTACCGTGGTTGTGCCCAGCGCACAGCCACTGTTGGCCTGTGTGGTCAACCAGTCGCGCAGTTTCATAAAGGTGGCGTTAAGCGTCGCAATGCACTCAATGACCTCCTGGATAAACTCGCGAGTGCAGGTGCCGTTGTCGATATCGCGCCGGAAATAGGGGTACAGCCACTGGTCAAGCCGGCCGTAGGAAACGGAGTGACCGTTGACATCGATCTGGTTAATGCTCCAGGCCAGGTGTATCAGCTGGAAGGCCTGCCAGAAAGTTTGCGGCGGCTGCTCGGCAATCAGGTCAAGGTTGTCCGCCATCTGCAGCAGTTCATCACGGCGCTCACCATCGGCCTGGGCCGACAGCTCGCGGGCCAGCGCAGCGTAGCGATGGATATAAGCCATGCTGGCATCAATCACGATCAGCTGGGCGCGGCAGAAGTCGGCGCGCTCATCACCCTCAGCGAGACTGTCCAGTACACTCTGAACCTCCTGCCGCAGGCCGGTGAAGCCCTTCTCCAATAGTTTCGGGAAGTCAACCACTATGTGGCCGACACCGGCAAAATGATAAAGGCTGGTGGAGTAGAGCATGATGCCCATAAAGTCACCCTTCATCTCGTCCGGGCCCATGCGCGACAGCATTTCATCGGCCAGGGTCTTGCCCTTCCAGTAATCGGCAATGCCGAGCAGGTCGTCGCGAACCTTGTCGTCATAGGTGTAGCGGTTGTTGGGCCGCTCGCGAATTTCCGGTACGCCGTTGCCGGTCAGCTCATTGACAATCCATTCATAGGACATCTCCGGATAGATCGGACAGGATTTGGGCGCAGCGGCACTGTCGCCGACCAGTAACTGGCCTTCGGCAATCTGCAGGTCCACATTGGCCAGGATATGCTCCAGCGCCCTGGCGCATTTAATTAATTGTGGCTCGCTTTCGTATTTCTGGTAGGCCTCGGTCACCAGCAACGCACGCTGACTATCCACAGTGAATGGACAATCGTCCAGGTACCAGTCCCGCAGTTTGTTGATGCGCGGGAAGGGCGACGGGTCGTCAACCACGCCGGAAACGCCAACCCCCCAGTTGTCCTCGTCATAGCCCACTGCCGCCAGTGATTTGATTTTCTCTGCAACGTTCATTTTAAAACCCTCCTTTAAGGTAATCAGAATGCCACTGATCACAGACTAGCGCTTACACCAACTTGGTGCTTGACATTAACAGAACACTACTTGACCTTTTACGACCGAAATCAAAATGTCGATGCCGTCTTGCCGACAAACGCACCCAAACTTGATCTCAGTCAAGTCTGCAAATTCGGGCGACCGCAAGCACCGAGAACAGAGGCACCGATTGCTCCCGCAGAGACCCTGGGGTCAATAAACGCCGCAACGAAAAAAGGCGCCGGGCTGCAGAGCCGGGCGCCTTTTGGGCAAGTCAGCAGGAACAGCGATCGTCAGTCGCCGTAGACCGGAAAGCGCTTGCAGATATCCAGCACCTTGGCCTTCACCTCGGGTACAACCTGCTCGGAAGTGCCATTTTCAAGGCTGTCCAGCACATCGCAGATCCAGTGAGTGAGCTGGACGCTTTCTTCAACGCCAAAGCCACGGGTGGTGATGGCCGGCGTACCTATGCGGAGACCGGATGTGACAAAGGGTGAGCGGGGGTCATTGGGCACTGCATTCTTGTTGACGGTGATAAATGCCCGCCCCAGCGCCGCATCGGCATCTTTACCGGTGTACTCCTTGCCAATCAGGTTCACCAGCATCAGATGGTTCTCGGTGCCACCTGAGACAATATCAATACCGCGCTCGATAAAGGTCTCCGCCATCGCCTTGGCATTGGCGACCACCTGCTTCTGGTAGTCGACAAACTCCTCGCTGGCCGCTTCCTTGAACGCTATCGCCTTGGCCGCAATCACATGACAGAGAGGGCCACCCTGGCCACCGGGAAAAACGGCGGAGTTAATTTTCTTGGCGATGTCCTCATCATTGGCGAGGATAATGCCGCCACGGGGACCACGCAGGGTCTTGTGGGTGGTGGATGTCACCACATGGGCGTGGGGCACCGGGTTCGGGTAAACACCGGCGGCAACCAGGCCGGCGACATGGGCCATGTCCACCAGCAGGTAGGCGCCGACCTTGTCGGCAATTTCACGGAAGCGGGCCCAGTCGAGAATGCCCGAATAGGCAGAGAAGCCCGCGACCACCATCTTCGGCTTGTGCTCAAGGGCCAGGCTCTCAACTTCATCGTAATCGATCAGGCCGGTTTCATTGTTGAGACCATACTGAACCGGGTTGTAGGTCTTGCCGGAAAAGTTTGGCTTGGCGCCGTGAGTCAGGTGACCACCGGCATCGAGGCTCATCCCCAGCACCGTATCACCGGGCTGGCACAGCGCCATGTAAACCGCGCTGTTGGCCTGCGAACCGGAGTGTGGCTGCACGTTGGCAAAATTGGCGCCGAACAGGGCCTTGACCCTTTCGATGGCAAGCTCTTCGGTCTGGTCCACGTATTCACAGCCGCCATAATAGCGCTTGTGCGGGTAACCCTCGGCGTACTTGTTGGTGAGCTTGGTGCCCTGCGCCGCCATCACCATGGGGCTGGTGTAGTTTTCGGAGGCGATTAACTCGATATGCTGTTCCTGGCGCAGGGATTCCTGCTGGATGGCTTGCCAGACATCGGGGTCAAACTGGGCAATGGTCAGGTGTTTGTCAAACATGGTGTCCGCGTCTCTTTTATGTAAAAAGTGGCTGCTGAAAAAAGAGCGCGAATTCTACACGAATCGGCCGCCTTAAACCATGCCCGAATGTCTAAAAATCAATCAGTTAGCGCTTACTCAACCCTGGCGCCCAGCATCCGGCGCAGGGTGCCATCCCGGTCGAGCAGATGGTGTTTCCAGGCGCCGGCAGCGTGGAGGAGAATTGCAAGGATCAGCAGCCAGGCCAGGATTTCATGGATTTCGTGCCCCAGTTCGGCAACGGTTTCGTTGTAGGCAATGAATTTTTCCGGGTCTGCAGGGTCCGGGTTGGCCGCGATCAGCTCGAGGCCAAACAACTCGACACCATAACCGCCGGCACCGGACATCATGACGCCGGACACCGGCATCAGGACGCTGCCGACAATCAGCACCCAGCGGATTGTGCGATAGAGAATCTGTTCATGGCGCAGGTACTCCCTGATGGGTTCCGGCCAGCCGTTACCGAGACGCCAGCAGACCCTGATCAAAGCCACCATCAGCACAGTGACGCCAAAAGATTTGTGCAGCGGGTAAAGGTCCAGGGTTTCGGTCTCTGACATGTAAATGCCGACGCAAAGCAGGGCGATAATCAGCAGTGCCACGATCCAGTGCAGCGCCACCGTCACAGGACTTAACTGTTGTTTTGTATCTTTCATAGCGATATCCCCCTTCTTTACCAGGCCGACTGCGGCCTGAGAACTGATCCTGAAAAAAATCCGCAACTGGCATTGAACCTAACAGTTGCGATAATCTAACCGGCAGTGCTTTGATGGATCAACCGAACTGAACGGATGCCCAGAGCCCAGCAGGTAAAAGCTATGCAGGATGTCGCAGTCACCGTTTCCCGTGTTGCCGGCGAAACCTACAGTCACAGCCGCAGGATAATGCCAGAGCAACCCTGGTGGAACAATCTGGAAAGCAGTTTCCACAAGTTTCCGGATGACTTCGAACTGGATCTGAAAACCGAGCTGCTGGTGGGTGGAACAGCCGCAGCGGACCGTCTTATTCGGGCGGCCACGGCCACACTGCTCAATTCAACCGCTCTACCTACCAGCCTGCAGCCTTTCCAGCTAAGCAGGGACACCAAACAGTTTCCTTTCTACCAGTCCCTGGCTGACAAGCACGATCCTTCACAGGCATTCCCCAGGCCGGACTCAAGCGCAGTGACCGTAAAACGCAGCAATGCCGGCCTGCTGCGCTTCAGGCCCGATGATGGCAAGACGGAACTGCTGAGTTTTGACAGCCCGTTTCAGCCCTGCAACCCGGCCGTCACGGCATCCTATGGAAAGTTCAAGCGAAACCGCTGCGCCGTCGCCCAGTACTGGCGCCACGACAATGGCCCCCGCCCCACCATCTGCCTGATACACGGCTTCATGGCCGACCCCTACTGGCTGAACCGGATGTTCTTTGCCCTGCCCTGGTTTTACAACAAGGGCTACGACATTCTGCTGTATACGCTTCCCCATCACGGCAGGCGCCAGTCGACCCTGTCCCCGTTCAGTGGCCACGGTTTCTTTGCCCACGGTTTCTCGCATATCAACGAGTCCTTTGCCCAGGCAGTGCATGATTTCCGTATTTTTATGGATTACCTGGAATCGCGGGGCGTCACCAATATCGGCGTCACCGGCATCAGCCTCGGGGGCTACACTTCCGCACTGCTGGCAAGCGTCGAAGAGCGGCTCAAATTTTCGATTCCAAATGTGCCCCTGATCAGCATGTTTGATCTGTTACTGGAGTGGTTCCCCCTCAACCTTTCCATCAAGGCCTTGCTCAAAATCAGCAACACCAGCATCTACGAGATGCGCCACGCGATGGCATTCCACTCCGCACTGACCTACCAGCCGGCCATCGACAAACAGCGGCTGCTGATTGTAGCCGGCGCCGGGGACCGTTTCGCCTCACCAAAACACGCCCGCCTGCTCTGGGATCACTGGGACAGGCCGCGCATTCACTGGTTTCCGGGCAACCATCTGATACACTTCGACAAAGGCAAATACCTCAAGGAAATGGCCGCCTTTATGCAGGAAATCGAATTTGACAAACAGTAGCAAGGCCCCCATTACAGGACCGGATTATGGCTAAGGCAAAATCAAAAACCAGTAAAATTCCATCGCTGCCAAAAAAGAAACTGATGCTCTTGATGAATATGATCGAGAGCCAGTTTTTTGAGGAAAACCTGATTCAGTGCGACCTCACCCCGCACGACATCATCTACCAGGAAGGCAATATGCGTGTGCGGCACTACCGGCCACTGGAGGAGGAAGAGATCACCCTTGACGGCAAACCGGTCCCGGTCAAAGCCAATCGCTACCGAACCCCGGTGGTGATGATTCCCCCACTGGGAGCGACCGCCGTCAACTTTGACCTGTTCCCGGATCGCAGCATCGTCAAGTACCTGATGGCCAATGGCTTTGATGTCTACCTTATCGACTGGGGTGAAGTCAGCCGCATGGAGTCGAAGCAGAATCTCGAGCACTACATTGCCACCTGGTTCCCCAATGCTCTGAAAGCCATCCGCCAGGACTCCGGCAAACGCAAACTGTCGCTGGTCGGTTACTGCATGGGTGGGCTGCTGTCACTGATGTATGTCAGCCATCAGAATGACCGCAACATCAAAAACATTGTCACCATTGTCGCTCCGCTCAACTGGTATGAAAATGGTGCCGCCGGGCAGTTGATCCAGCTGGTCAACAAAAAAGCCGCCATCATTTCCGGCCTGCTGAATATCCGCCTGTCCAAGCTGCCTGAGTCAGCCTTCCATGTCCCCGGCTGGATGCTGGCGCTTATCTTCAAGATGACCGACCCGGTGGGCAGCCTGAAATCCTACTTTGATGGGCTGGTCAACATGTGGGACCGTGACTTCCTTATCCGCCGCAAAACCATGGAACAGTGGTTTAACAAAATGGAGGACTATTCCGGCGCTATGGTGAGGGATGTGCTGACCGAATACATGCACGACAACAAGCTCGCCAGCGGCAAGGTAAAACTCGGTGCCGGCGAAATTGACCTCTCCAGTATTGACTCTCCGCTACTGGCGTTCGGCGGCAAGACTGACAACCTGGTCAGCCTCAAGGCAGCCGAGCACTTGCTGGACCTGGTGTCCTCCACGGACAAGGAATTCCACGCCGTTCCCGGCGGCCATGCCGGGGCCTTTGCCGGCAAGAAATCTTTCGAGTCCACCTGGCCGATCACGGTGAAGTGGCTATCGAAGAGATCCCGTTAGCAGCCGTCCAGATAGAGATAAAAAAGCCCCGCGATGTTCGGGGCTTTTTTGCGAGACCGCCCGATACAGAGACGGTAAATAGAGGTCATGGCATTCAAGCAGTGAACAGGGCAAGCCGGCAAAATCGGCTCAGAATCCGATAAGTGTGGCGTATTCATCCACTCCGGCGCGCGTGGTCCGGTAGCCATTGACCTCGGCTTTCGGATCACCGTAACCCAGCGCCATACCGACAATAACCATCTCATCTTGTCCAAGTCCCAGCGTGCCCCTGACCGTCTCCGCCCAGCTGCTCCAGCTGAGTTGCGGACAGCTATTGAGACCGGCCTCCTGGGCCAACAACATCACCGATTGCAGGTAGATTCCCAGATCAAGAAATTGCGCCCGACCCATTTGCCGGTCGAGGGTAAAGATCAATCCCACGGGGGCGCCGAAGAAATCGTAATTGGCCCGCCACTGGCGCATGCGGCCGGCTTTGTCGTCTCGGGCTATGCCGAGTGTTTTGTAAAGGCCGATACCGCACTCGAAACGGCGGTCGCGGTAGGGTGATGACAGCGGCTCGGGGTAGATAGCGATATCCGGATTATCTTCCATATTGCCGGCATCAATCTGTTCACTGACCGCATTGATCAGCCGCTGCCTGGCGTCGCCTGACAGGGCATACACGCGCCAGGGCTGTAAATTGCCTCCGGATGGGGATTTACCGGCACGGGATAAAATACCGGCAACCGTGTCGGCCGCAACCGGTTTATCCAGAAAAGCGCGGGTTGAACGGCGGTCACTGAGCAGTTGAACAAGCGTTGATTCTTTCACAGCAGGCGTTTTCCTCTGTCATTGGTTTTGCCGGCTAGCGCGGCAACTTTACATGCTGCGGCGATACTGGCCCCCAACCTCGAACAGGGCCCGGGTTATCTGCCCCAGCGAGCAATGGCGCACCGCCTCCATCAGCGCGGCGAATCCATTTTCGCCATGGGTCACTGCATATTGCACGCGTTCCAGGGATGCTTCCGCCGGCCCAGCGTTGCGCTGCTGAAAATCCCGCAGGCGTGCAATTTGCCGCTGCTTTTCCTCTTCCGTGGAGCGCGCCAGCTCTACCTCACGCGCCTGCTCTTCAGCACTGCCGAGGAAGGTATTGACGCCGATAACCGGCAGGCTGCCATCGTGCTTTTTCTGTTCATAGTAGAGCGACTCCTCCTGGATTTTGCTGCGCTGATAACCTGTTTCCATGGCACCGAGCACGCCTCCCCGCTCGGAAATTCGCTCAAATTCGCACAGCACTGCCTCCTCGACCAGGTCTGTCAACTCATCAATGATAAAGCAGCCCTGGTTCGGGTTTTCATTTTTGGCCAGGCCAAACTCCCGGTTGATAATCAGCTGAATGGCCATGGCGCGCCGCACAGAGCCCTCGGTCGGGGTGGTAATGGCCTCATCGTAGGCATTGGTGTGCAGGCTATTGCAGTTGTCATAGATGGCAATCAGCGCCTGCAGCGTGGTGCGGATATCATTGAAGTTCATTTCCTGGGCATGCAGAGAACGGCCGGAAGTCTGGATGTGGTATTTCAGTTTCTGGCTGCGCTCACTGGCGCCGTATTTGTCGCGCAGGGTGGTCGCCCAGATACGCCGCGCCACGCGCCCCATTACCGTGTATTCCGGATCCATGCCATTGGAGAAAAAGAAAGAAAGGTTGGGGGCAAAGTCATCGATGTTCATACCCCGCGCCAGGTATGTTTCGACATAGGTAAAACCGTTGGCGAGCGTGAACGCCAACTGGGTAATCGGGTTCGCTCCGGCCTCGGCGATGTGATAGCCGGAAATGGAGACCGAGTAAAAATTCCTCACCTGGTGATCGATGAAATACTGCTCGATATCCCCCATCATGCGCAGGCTGAACTCCGTGGAAAAAATACAGGTATTCTGCCCCTGATCCTCTTTCAGAATGTCTGCCTGAACCGTGCCGCGAACCTGCCTGAGACTGTTGGCGCGAATTTCATCATATTCGGCGGCGTCCGGTTCCCGATTCTGCTCTGACCTGAATTTGTCCACTTGCTGATCGATGGCGGTGTTCAGGAACATCGCCAGGATGGTAGGGGCCGGGCCATTGATAGTCATCGACACCGATGTCATCGGGTCACAGAGATCGAAGCCATCGTAGAGCGCTTTCATGTCGTCCAGGGTCGCAATGGAAACACCGGCATTGCCAATTTTGCCGTAAATGTCCGGCCGTTCATCCGGGTCAAAGCCATACAGGGTGACGGAATCAAACGCCGTCGACAGCCGCTTGGCAGTGGTGTGGGCCGACAGGTGTTTGAAACGGCGATTGGTGCGGAAGGCATCGCCCTCTCCGGCAAACATTCGCGCCGGTTCCTCGCCCTCGCGCTTGAACGGGAAAACGCCCGCCGTGAAAGGGAATTTTCCCGGCAGGTTTTCCTTCATCAGCCACTGCAGCAGTTCGCCGTGATCCTGGTATTTCGGCAGGGCAACCCGCGGAATTTTGCTCCCCGCAAGACTGGTGGAGTTCAGGGGTGTTTTGATTTCCCTGCCGCCCGCCATGGAGACCAGTGCGTCTCCTTCATAGGAGGCTTTCACCGCGGGCCAGCTTTCCAGCAGGGAAAGGGCATCAGCGGCCATTTGTCGGCTGCGCTCCTCAATCAGTTCATCGAGGCCGGCTGCATCGCTGCCAGCTTCCTGCAGCATTCTCTTCGATTCAGATAATTGCTGGCGCTCGCGGGCGAGAAGGGATTGCCGGGCCACGCGGGCGTGATATTCACGAACCGTTTCGGCGACTTCGTTCAGGTATCGCTGTCGCTGTGGCGGCACAATGACCGACTTCTCGGAGGATGTGCGAACAGTCGCCGGAGTCAGCCTACTTTTGTGCTGGCGCAGACCTTTTTCGCGCAATAGCCCCAGCAGTGCCTGGTAGGCAGCCGTCACGCCGTCGTCATTGAAGTGCGACGCAACGGTGCCGAATACCGGCATTGATTCGGGCGCGGCGGCAAAGGCCTGGCGGTTGCGCTGAACCTGCTTGCAGACATCATGGTAGGCATCATCGCTGCCCTTGCGGTCAAATTTGTTGATAATCACGAGATCGGCGAAATCCAGCATATCGATCTTTTCCAACTGGCTCTGGGCGCCAAACTCCGGCGTCATCACGTATACCGAACAATCAACAAAGGGAACGATACCGGCATCGCCCTGGCCTATGCCCGGCGTCTCGATGATAATCAGGTCAAAACCTGACAGGCGCATGGCCGCAACAATGTCACCGAGGTATGCGGGTACTTCACCATGGGCCGAGCGGGTGCCGATGGAACGCAGGTATATGTTTTTGCTGTAGATCGCGTTCATGCGGATGCGGTCACCCAGCAGGGCGCCGCCGGTTTTTTTGCGGGTGGGATCAATCGCCAGAATTCCGATATTCAGCGTGTCACCGCTATCGAGCCGGAAGCGGCGAATAATTTCGTCGGTCAGTGAAGACTTGCCCGCGCCACCGGTGCCGGTGATGCCCATTATCGGCACTGTGGCTTCCAACTTGCTGGCGTCGCGACGCAATTGCTGCAGGTGCGACTCCGGTACCCTGCCATTTTCAATCGCGCTCAGCGACCGGGCAAGGACCCGGTAATCCCGGCGACCACTTTCCCGGCAGAGTTGCTCAAGAGCGCCCTCGCCCTTGTCGCTAACAGTATGGGAGCAGCGCTCGAGCATATCGTCAATCATGCCCTGCAACCCCAGCTGCTGCCCGTCCTGCGGCGAATAGACGCGGGCAACGCCATAGTCGTGGAGCAGTTTGATTTCGGCGGGAACAATGACGCCACCACCACCGCCAAAAACCCTGATATGGTCTGCCCCGAGCTCCTTCAGCATATCGACAACATATTTGAAGTACTCGACATGACCGCCCTGGTAAGAGCTGATGGCGATACCCTGCACATCCTCCTGGATCGCCGCATCAACCACCTCTGCCACCGAGCGGTTGTGTGCCAGGTGGATCACTTCCGCCCCGGCAGACTGCAGAATCCTGCGCATGATATTGATCGATGCATCGTGACCGTCGAAAAGGCTGGCTGCGGTGACAAACCTGAGGGGCGGGTGCACAGTGTTGTCCGCGTTCATCATCATTCACCCTGGAAGCTTTGGCTGATTCCAAGGGCCAGCCGGATAGAAGATTTAAGATGGTGGAACAGGGCTTTGACGTCGACGTTGTTTTCCGGTGTCAGCAGCCATTGGTAGAGAATTCCCACAATGGAGGCGCTGAACTGGCCGGCGATCGCTTCCGGGTCGACATGCGGGGGCAGAGACCCGTCTTCAATACCGTTGCGTATCCAGCGCACCACATCCTTGTTTCGGCGCTCGTGGATAGCGGCGATCACTGAACGGACTTCCGACTGCGGCCCGATAGCACCAAACCACAGGATATAAAAAGCAGCGAGATTGTCAGGTGCCTCTTTGCACATCTCATAGTGTGCGTCGGTGGCGGCGGCAATGGCCTCATAACCGGTTTTGCCCTCAGTGGCTGTCTTCAGTTGCTGCAGCCATTGCTCACCGATAGTGTGGATCACAAAGTCAAACAGGCCGGCCTTGTTGCCAAAGCGGTAACCCGCAAGACCGCGAGAATAACCCGCCAGCTCACCGACCTCCTTTAGCGACAATACCTCGGGACCCTTCTCAACGATCAATGACACGGCCGAGGACAGCATGCGGGCATCCGAAAGCTGCGTTCTTTCTGCCTGTGATAACCGTTCTGCTTTGCTCATGACAAACTTTTCCACTGAAAACACTGCCGACTTTACACAACATGCTTGTTGCAAGCAAGTATATTGTTGCAGCACAACAGGTGAAGAAACCCCCTCTCCTGCCCGGATCAGCATGATTGCCCCGGGCTGCCGTTACATATCGTCAAACGCCAAGTCCAACAGGCCGGCGCTTTGGACTATAATTCCAGCAAAAACAAAGGCTGGCTCAATGAAAACCCTTATCGATTACTTTGCTTACGGCTGCATACGCGGTCTCGGCATGCTCCC
>JBFFTH010000001.1:0-38353 GCA_041571855.1 Porticoccaceae bacterium | reverse complement strand
TATACCAGCCTCGGTGTGGACTGTGTCTCGGGCCAGGCAAAAATTGTTTCGCCCTGGCAGGTGGAAGTGAATGGTCGCACAATCAACACCTGTAATATCGTCATTGCCACCGGCGCGCGCCCCTCTGTCCCTCCAATCCCCGGTCTCGAACAGCTTCACTATCTGACCAGTGACAATCTGTGGGAGTTAACCGAATTGCCCCGGCGCCTGCTGGTGATGGGTGGCGGTCCCATTGGCTGTGAACTGGCGCAGGCATTTAATCGGCTGGGTTCGCAGGTGACGATGGTAGTGAGGTCGCGTCTATTACCGCGGGAAGATGAGGATGTGGCTGCGTTTCTTCGTCAGCAGTTCAAGGGCGAAGGCGTTGAGGTGCTGGAGAACCACAAAACGGTTGGCTTTGATGTTCGGGATGGCGAGAACGTGGCTTTGCTGGAAACCAATGCAGAGACCCGGATCATTGCCTTTGACAAAGTGCTGGTTGCTGTTGGTCGCCGCGCCAATACAGCGGGTCTGGGCCTTGAGGAATTGGGCATTGATGTTAATGCCAATGGCACCGTTGTGGTCGATGAATATTTGCGTACCCGGTATCCCAACATTACCGCTTGCGGCGACGTGGCGGGCCCCTACCAGTTTACCCATACAGCGTCACACCAGGCCTGGTATGCAACCGTGAACACCCTGCTGGGAGACCTTAAAAAGTACCGGGTTGATTATTCAGTCATTCCCTGGGTTACATTTACCGACCCTGAGGTTGCCCATGTCGGTTTAACTGAAGCGGCAGCGAACGAAAAGGGAATTGAATACGAGATCACCAGCTACGGCATAGACGAACTCGATCGAGCCATTGCCGACAACAGTGCCAGTGGTTTTATCAAGGTGATCACCCCGAAGGGCAGGGACAAAATCCTCGGCGCGACCATTGTCGGCGAGCGCGCAGGGGACATGCTCACAGAGTTTATCACCGCCATGAAGCGGGGATTGGGACTCAACAAAATTCTGGGTACCATCCATGCCTACCCCACTATCAGTGAGGCGAATAAATTTGTGGCCGGAGAGTGGAAGCGTAACCATGCCCCGGAAAATGTTCTTGAGTGGGCACAAAAGTATCATGCCTGGAAAAGGCACTGACCCAACAAAGGTGGAATCGATATGCATGACAGGGTAAAAAATTATTACGGCAGGGAATTGCAGGGCTCGCAGGATTTAAAGACGGATGCCTGTTGCACCGTGGACAGCATTCCCGGGCACATCAAACCGATCATGGCGAAGATCCACCCGGAGGTGAGCAATAAATACTACGGTTGTGGCCTGGTCGCACCGGATGACCTGCAGGGGATGCGCATCCTCGACCTGGGCAGTGGCTCTGGCCAGGATTGCTATGTCCTGTCCGCCCTGGTTGGTGAGCGCGGTTCGATTGTCGGTGTCGACATGACAGATGAGCAACTTGCTGTCGCCAATGCCCATCTTGATTATCACGCCAGGGCCTTTGGTTACAGCGCGCCCAACGTGACTTTTCTCAAAGGTTATATCGAAAAACTGGATGCACTGGAGCTGGCCGATGAGAGCTTCGATATTATAATTTCCAACTGTGTTATCAACCTCTCCCCGGACAAACTCGCGGTGTTGCAGCAGGCCCATCGGTTGTTGAAACCCGGCGGCGAGATGTACTTCTCGGATGTTTATGCCGACCGGCGGGTGCCGCTTGAACTGGTGGCCGATCCGGTGCTTTATGGCGAATGCCTGAGCGGTGCGCTGTACTGGAATGACTTCATTGCTCTGGCCAGGCGGGCCGGTTTTGCCGATCCGAGGCTGGTCGAGGACAGGCAGCTTGGAATTGCCAGCGCTGCGGTGAAAGAAAAGATTGGAGAGATCAAGTTTTTTTCCGCTACCTACCGGTTATTCAAGCTGGACAGTCTCGAATCATCCGCCGAGGATTATGGCCAGACCGTAAGTTACCTCGGAACCATTGCCAACAAGGCTTGTGCTTTTTCGCTGGACAAGTATCACCGTTTCCCCAAGGGGAAACCTGTTTCCGTCTCTGGCAACACCTGGCGCATGCTGAATCAAAGTCGCCTTGCCCGGCACTTTGAATTCAGCGGAGATTTTTCACAGCACAGGGGTGTCTTTGCACGCGGAGACGCTGGCTTGCCTTTTGATGCGGTGAAGCCTGCCGTGGAGCGGTGCTGCTAGGTGAGGAGGTTTTGAGTCTTTCGCCGCAATCAACGCTTAACCCGGCCTGCCGTTTGCTGGCAAAACAAAGCCAGGCTTCAAATTGCGTGGTAAAGCTGTGACCACACCGCAGGGGTAGCGCTAGCCCTGGCTGGCGTTAATCAGGGTGCGTCGACCTCGACGGCCTGTTCAATTTCGCCGGGGCGGCGCAGCATTTTGTCGATGTCACTGATATGCATGGCCTCTTCGGCAATCAGCCTGCGGGCGTATTCTTCAATGGTTATCGAGCCGGCTTCTTCAGCGAGTGCCAGCAGTTCCTGATAGCGTTTGACGCCTTCGATTTCAAACTCCATTGACTCTTTCAGAATTTCTGCCATGTCGTGCTGGTGGGTCTCCAGCAGTTCGCCAATGCCGAGCGAGGGATGGCCGCCCAGCATGGTAATCATCTCGCCCGCTTCAGTGGCATGAGCCAGGGTTTCATTGGCCGCGCTGCGGAACCAGCTGACCACGGGAATGCGGCTGAAGCCGAAAATCATGAACGAGTAGTGGGTGTAGCGGACAACCCCAGCGAGTTCGTGCTCGACTATTTCATTGAGCTTGGCAATCATTTCGGCCTTGTTGGTGATTTGATGAGGCATGTTGTACTCCCGAAAGTTGATGGTGGCGTAAGTCAGCTTATAGTCGTGGAATTAAGAAAATTTTTCCAGCACCTGGTTTAGAAACAGGAATCCTCTGGGCGTTGTCTTCAGTCGCTGTTGCGGGGTTTCTACCAGTTCGTCCTGATACAGTTTTTCCCAGATCTGCACTATGCTCGCAAAGTCCAGCCCGGCCCTGTCGGCGAGCAGATCAAAGGGAACGCCGTCAGTGAGGCGCAGCGCATTCATCATAAACTCCAGTGCCAGATCCTCTGACGGAATTGATGCCTGTCCGGCGATATAACCGGTTTCCCGGGCAAGGTAATCCAGTGGATAGCGGGTTTTACGGGTGCGGATAATTTGCTGCTGATCGGGCAGGGTCAACTTGCCGTGTGCACCGGCACCGATACCGATGTAGTCACCAAACTGCCAGTAGTTGAGGTTGTGCCGGGACTGCCTTGAGTGAGTGGCGTAGGCTGAAACTTCGTATTGCCGGTAGCCGCTGTCGGTCAGCAACTGTTGCCCGGCCTCCTGAATTGCCGCCAGCACATCATCAGCGGGAAGTGAAGGGGGCTGGCGGTAAAAAACCGTGTTCGGCTCTATGGTAAGTTGATACCAGGAGAGGTGCTCCGGCGCCAGCTCGATAGCCAGTTTCAGGTCATTCAGCGCCTCTTCCCGGGTCTGGTTTGGCAGCCCGTGCATCAGGTCAAGATTGATATTGTCATAACCGGCTGTTCTTGCCAGCTCGACCGCCCTGATGGCCTCTGTGCCGCTGTGTATGCGTCCCAGGCGTTGCAGCTGGGCGTCATTAAAGCTCTGAACGCCAATCGAGAGCCGGTTGACGCCCACTTCCCGGTAGCCCTGAAATTTTTCCTGCTCGCTGGTGCCGGGATTGGCTTCCAGGGTGATTTCGATATTGTCGGCAAATTCGAGCCTGCGGCGCGCGGCTTGCAGGATGCGGCCGATGGCCTGGGGTGAAAACAGGCTGGGGGTGCCGCCACCGAAAAAGATTGATTGCAGCGGCCGCTTCTGGGCGTAGGGTAAATCGTTTTCCAGGTCCCGAATCAGCGCATCCACATAGCTTTGTTCCGGCATGCTGTCGTCGACCGCATGGGAATTAAAATCGCAGTAGGGGCACTTGCGAGCACACCAGGGAATGTGAATATAAAGTGAAAGTGGAGGCAGCTGCAGGATGGGTTCGTGCATTATTCGGTCGCGATGGCAATTCAGCAGCTGGCGCGACGATTTAATTCGTCCAGCAGGCAGGCCATCGCCTTGCCGCGATGACTGAGCCGGTTTTTTTCCTCCTTGGGCAACTCTGCGGAGTGGCAGTTTTTTTCCATAACCCAGAACAGCGGATCGTAGCCAAAGCCATTGTCTCCCCTGGGCTCGAAGGCGACGCGGCCTTCCCAGGTGCCCTGGCAAATATAGGGGGTCGGGTCTTCTGCATGTCGCAGGTAGACCAGAAGACACTGGAATCGCGCACTGCGTTTTTCCACGGGCACCCCGGAAAGCCTGTTCAGCAACAGCTGGTTGTTTTCCTCATCTGTCGCGCCGGGGCCGGCAAAACGGGCAGAGTATATCCCGGGTGCCCCGTTGAGGGCATCGACTTCGAGTCCGGAGTCATCCGCGATGGCGGGCAGGCCACTTATCCTGCAGGCATGCCTTGCCTTGAGGATCGCGTTCTCCACAAAACTGAGGCCTGTCTCCTCGACTTCAGAGACGGCAAACTCGGACTGTGGAATAACCTCAAGACCGGTGGCGGATAATAACTGCTGGAATTCCCGGAGTTTGCCCGGATTACCGCTGGCGAGCACAACTTTTTGATTCAATTGCGGCTCCGGTAGTCAGTTATTGTTCATGGTGGAGGATGCGCTGGAAGGAGATCTCTTCAAAGGGTGCTTCCGGAGACACTTTTACCTGAACCTTGAAGGTGAGAGGATCCTCTTTCTCAAACTTGAACGGTGCCAGGTAATAGACAGCATCGCCTTCCCGTACTTCAAAAAACTCCAGAGGGCGCTGTTGCTGAAAAATATTGCTGACATAACCTTCCACATGCGCGGCCTGTCCCTGCCCGACGCCATCCGGAACCACTGCGATGTTGACTAGCCCCCGGTCTTTGCCTCGCACAATACCGTAGGTGGCAGCTATTTCAGGCTGGATAAAACTGCTGCCAAATGCGCTGTAATGAATTTTTATATTGCCCACTTGTTTGTAGGTATCGGTGTCGGCGAGGAGTGGTGAGGACAGCAGGGTTGCCAGCATTGCAAGCAGAAAATGTTTCATTGCACACCTCATTGCGGTTGTTTTGAGCATTACTTGCTCAGGTGATAAAGAGCCGTCTCGCTGAACATGTTCGGCCATATTTTTTTGAGCTGACGGCTTAAAATTCGTTCCGAGACAAATTCGCGGTGGAGTACCTGAATCCCTTTTTCGTGACACATGGCTTCGAAGTCGCGAACCGTGCAAAAGTGAATATTGGGTGTGTCATACCACTGGTAGGCGAGCTGCCTGGTAACAGGCATCCGGCCACGGAAGCTCAGGTAGGCGCGAGTATGCCAGTTGCCGAAATTTGGAAAGGTGATGACGCACTCATCGCCAATACGCAGCATTTCGTCCAGGACCACATCGGGCTTTTTCATCACCTGCAGCGCCTGGGTCATAACGACCGTGTTGAAGCTTTTGTCAGCAAAACGCCTCAGGCTGGCATCAATATCGGCTTCAACCACGTTGACCCCCCGGGCGATACAGGCCTTGATCTGCTCGGCGCCGATTTCCAGGCCATAGCCGTCGACACGGAGATTATTGTGCAGGCTTTCCAGCAGCACGCCATCACCACAGCCCAGGTCGAGCACCCGGCTCTCGGGTTTGATCCACTGCTGAATAATTCCCAGGTCAAGGCGAATGGTCATGGCGCAGACTCCTCGTTCAGGGTGTCGGCGACTCTCTCGAGATAGGAGCCGAGAATCGCTTCATAGCGCTTGTTAGGCAGCAGGAATGCATCGTGCCCCTGGTTTGACTTGATCGCAGTGTAAGCGACATCCCTGTTGGCGGCGATCAGCGCATCGACTATCTCCATAGAGCGCTCCGGTGAAAAGCGCCAGTCACTGGAAAAGGAGACCACCAGGAACCTGCAGCTGGCATTTGCGAAGGCCTCTACCGGGTCATGGTTGTACTCACGGGCAAGGTCGAAGTAGTCCAGTGCCTTGGTCATCAGCAAGTAGGTATTGGCATCAAAACTGCCGGAGAAGGTCTCTCCCTGGTAGCGCAGATAGCCTTCTACCTTGAATTCAATCGGTGTGCTGAGGCCGCGCTGGAAGGAGCCAGAGCCCAGTTCCCGGCCGAATTTACTACCCATTGCCTCGTCGGAAAGGTAGGTCACGTGGCCGATCATGCGAGCGAGCGCCAGACCGCTGCGCGGCGAGACATTTTCCCTCAGATAGTGGCCGTTGCAATAGTTGGGGTCGGATGTGATGGCATGCCTCGCCAACTGGTTAAAGGCGATGTTCTGGGCGGTGAGCTTCATCGCCGCGGCAATCACAACGCAATTGCGCAGCCTGTCCGGATACTCCAGCGCCCAGCGCATGGCCTGCATACCACCCAGGCTGCCACCGATGACCGCCGCCCAGCACTTGATGCCCAGGTGATCGGCCAGCATGGCCTGGCTTTTAACCCAGTCGCGGACCCGCAGTGGCGGGAAATCCGGCCCCCAGGCTTCACCGGTTTTCGGGTTGATCGAGCGGGGCCCGGTGCTGCCATGGCAGCCACCAATGTTGTTCAGCGAGACGATAAAAAACCGGTTGCTGTCGATGGGTTTCCCCGGCCCGATGTAGTGATCCCACCAGCCGGGTTTGCGGTCTTCCTCGCTGTGATAGCCCGCCGCATGATGATGGCCGCTGAGAGCGTGGCAAATGAGGATCGCGTTGCTCTTGTTGCTGTTCAGGGTGCCGTAGGTTTCAACCATCAGCTGGAACTCGGGCAATGTGCGACCACAGGTCAGCAACAGGGGCTGATCGAATTTGATCAACTCCGGTTTGACGATGCCGACTGAATTTTCAGGCATGGCCTCTGGCATGCGGATTCCTGTGATTGGTAGTGGCGAGGATGGTCAGAAGTCTAAAGACGGGTTCAGATCAGTGCAAGAAATGACGGCTATTTTTTGACGTCAGCTTCATCAGGCAGTTTGGACGGTTGCAGAATGAGCAGTGTTTTCTGGCGACCGGTGCTGCCGCGAACAATCTGAACCTGGCTCTTGCTGACTCCAAACCATTTGCCGACGGCCTGGAGCAGAGCCAGATTGGCCTGGCCATCAACTGGCGATGCGGTGAGGCGCACTTTCAGGCGGCCGTCATGAACGCCAGCGATCTCGTTTGTTGATGCCCGCGGCTGGATCAGGCAGTGCAACAGCAAAGTGTTTTCTTGCCAGTGGTAGTGCATCGGCGCTCAGATGCCCGGCACAATACCCGAAGGCAATCTCACCGCACTGGCACCCGAAAGGATAAAGATGCGAATCAGGTTGATCACCAGAAACATAAAGATGGGCGACAAATCCAGGCCTCCAATGGGCGGAATCAGGCGCCGAAAAGGAGCCATCGCCGGCTCGATGAGCTGGTGCAGGAGAATGATTGCCGGGTGGTTTGCATGGGGTGCAACCCAGCTCAGAATGATAACCGCGAGCAGGCCGTACAAATAGATATTCAGAATCAGCGAGAGTATCCCGATAACGGCCCAGGCGAGGACGTAGGCGATATTGACCAGGCCCGCGCCGTTGATGCTTGCGGTCAGTTGAATGACGAGCCACTGGAGCAGCACCGCCAGTAACAGGGTGGCGCCATCAAAACTGCGATAGGTCGGCAGCAGCTTGCGAATCGGTCGCGTCGGCGTGTGAGTGGCGCGAATCAGAAACTGGGAAATCGGGTTCTGGAAGTCAGCCCTGAGATATTGCAAAAGAAAGCGCAGTACCAGTACGCCCAGGTAGAGACTGCCCAGGGTCTGGATAAGGTAGGTTGCTGCTTGAGCGAATGTGTCCATTGTTTAGTTCCGGGTTGAAAGTTTCTGGAGCCTGTTGAAAAACGGTGAGGCCGAGAATGCTTTTTCAGCTCATTTCCTCGGCCATTTCCTGTGCGCGTTTGAGGCAGTCGTTCATGGCGCGACGAAACATCTCTTCAAAGCCGTTGGCCTGAAAGCTCTGTATCGCTCTCTCTGTGGTTCCGCCCGGTGATGTGACCCGGCGCCGGAGTTCCGTGACATCGACATCGCTTTCGATGGCCATCTTTGCCGCTCCCAGGGCTGTTTGCAAGGTCAGTTCTGATGCGGTTTCAGGGCTCAGTCCCAGTTCTTGAGCCACGGTCTGCATGGCTTCCATAACCAGAAAGAAATAGGCCGGGCCACTGCCCGATACGGCAGTGACGGCATCGATGCCGGTTTCCGCGTCAACCCAGGTGACAATGCCAACGGCGCCGAGTATTTCTGACGCGAGAGACTTCTGCAACTCGCTGACCTTGTCGGTGGCGTAGAGTCCGGCAGCGCCGGTCTGCAACAGGGCAGGGGTGTTTGGCATGCAGCGGACGATGGGAATGGCACCTCCCAGCCATCTTTGCAGCGCGCTGATGGGGATGCCGGCAGCAATGGAAATTATCAGCGGTTTGTGTTGAAGCGCCGGTTGCAGGTTCTCGGCCACGGCCTTCATGATCTGCGGTTTGACGGCGAGAATGATTACATTAGCTTCTGCAGCGGCTGCAAGATTATCGCTGGTCGTGCGGATGCCAAACTCGGCCTGGAGTCGCTGCTGGTTTTCCGGCAACGGGTCGCTGGCGATAATCCGGTCTGCCGGCTGGCCTTTCTGAATAAGGCCGCCGATCAGGCTGGTCGCCATATTGCCGCCGCCGATAAATGCCAGTGTTGGTTTACTCACGAGTAAATTCCCTTACAATTGATATTCAGTTTGAGGATTTTGACACGGTTTGGCGTCGACCAAAAATACCCGTGCCCACGCGAACGATTGTCGCGCCTTCAATAATAGCCGCTTCCATGTCCCCTGACATGCCCATGGATAGTGTGTCCATTGCGGCCAGCTCGGGATCGCGCTGCTTGAGCTCTTGCAGTATTTCTGCTGTCCTGCTGAAAGCCAGATGCTGTTGTGTGATATTTTCAGTGGCTTTTGGAATTACCATCAGCCCGCGCAATTTGAGATTGGGCAGTTTCGCCACGGCTGCAGCCAGATGCGGCAATTCGTCAATGACGACACCGGCTTTAGAGGTCTCGTTGTCGATATTGACCTGCAGGCAGACGTTGAGCGGTGCTTTATCCGCCGGCCGCTGTTCATTCAGCCGTTGTGCCACCTTGACTCGGTCGATACTGTGAACCCAGTCAAAACGTTGCGCAACCTTTCGTGTTTTATTGCTTTGCAGGGGGCCGACAAAGTGCCAGGTTATGTCGGTGAAGCTTGCAAGGTCGTCGAGTTTCTGCAGTGCCTCCTGCAGATAGCTCTCGCCAAAGTGTTTCAGGCCATATTGGTAAGCTGTCTTGACAGCCGAGGCGGGATGCCCTTTGCTGACGGCCAGCAGGGTTATGTCCGAGCTGGCGCGACCCACTTTTTTTGCTGCTTTTTCGATACGCTCGGAGATGCGGTTGATATTTTGGGCGATATTGGGCATATAGTTAGGTTGGACGGCACCGACAGGTTGTGTTGCAGGTGTGCGCCAGCTTCAAAAACAAAAGAGAATACTTTATGGACATTACGGAACTTCTCGCCTTTAGCGTTAAGCAGGGTTCTTCGGATTTGCACCTTTCGGCCGGGTTGCCACCCATGATTAGAATTGACGGCGATATTCGCCGGGTCAATCTGCCCGCCATGGATCACAAGGAAGTGCATAGTTTGATCTACGAGATCATGAATGACAAGCAGCGGCGGGATTACGAGGAGTTTCTCGAAACCGATTTTTCTTTTGAGGTTCCGGGCGTAGCGCGCTTCAGGGTCAACGCATTCAACCAGGACCGTGGTGCGGCCGCCGTTTTCCGTACTATTCCGTCCCGGGTTCTGACCCTTGAAGATCTGGGCTTTGGTCAGATATTCCGCGACCTGTCCATGTTGCCTCGGGGCCTGGTGCTGGTCACCGGGCCGACCGGCTCCGGAAAATCCACTACCCTGGCGGCGATGGTGGACTACGTCAATGAAAACAGGTACCAGCATATCCTGACGATTGAAGACCCTATCGAATTTGTTCACGAGAGCAAGAAATGCCTGCTCAACCAGCGCGAAGTGCACCGGGATACCCACGGCTTTGCCGAGGCACTGCGCTCCGCACTGCGGGAGGATCCGGATGTGATTCTTGTGGGTGAGCTGCGTGACCTGGAGACGATCAGGCTTGCCCTCACAGCTGCAGAAACCGGACACCTGGTGTTTGGTACCCTGCATACTTCGTCGGCCTCTAAAACCATTGACCGGGTGGTTGATGTGTTTCCAGGGGAGGAAAAGGCCATGGTTCGCTCCATGTTGTCGGAATCTCTGCAGGCGGTGATCGCCCAAACCCTGATGAAAAAGATCGGCGGTGGCCGTATTGCTGCGCATGAAATTATGGTGGGCACACCGGCAATCCGGAACCTGATTCGAGAGGACAAGGTGGCGCAGATGTATTCAGCGATCCAGACCGGCGCCGGCCATGGAATGCAGACGATGGACCAGTGCCTGCACCGGTTGGTGCAACAGAAAGTTATCACCGCGGAAACAGCGCGCGAGAAAGCGAAGATTGCCAGTGATTTCTAGCGCCGGTGCCAGTGTTCTGCTACAGAAAATTAATACGATTTAGGAGTAAACGATGGATTTTGATGCGCTGCTCAAGTTGGTGGTAGATAAGGATGCTTCAGACCTCTTTATTACCGTTGGGGTGCCACCCAGCATCAAGGTAAACGGGCAGATCATGCCTGTCGGCAAAAACGTGCTGAATAATGAAGCTGCGAGGGTGATCGTGGAAAGCATTATGGATGAAAAACAGCGCGCTGAATTCAGGGACAAGAAAGAGCTTAACTTTGCCATTGGCCGGCATGATATCGGCCGCTTCAGGGTCAGCGCCTTCTACCAGCGCAACGAAGTGGGCATGGTTCTGCGCCGCATTGAAACTGTTATTCCAACCGTGGAGCAGTTGCTACTGCCGCCGATTCTCGATGAACTGGTGATGACCAAGCGCGGTATTATTATCTTCGTCGGCGCGACCGGAACCGGTAAGTCCACGTCGCTGGCGGCGATGATTGGTCACCGCAATCGCAATAGCCATGGGCACATCATTTCCGTTGAGGATCCGATCGAGTTTGTCCACCAGCATGAAAGCTGTATCGTCACCCAGCGTGAGGTCGGGGTGGATACGGAATCTTTTGAGGTGGCGCTGCGCAACACCTTGCGGCAGGCGCCGGACGTGATCCTGATCGGCGAGATTCGTACCCGTGAAACCATGGAACACGCTATAACCTTCGCCGAGACCGGTCACCTCGTCCTGGCGACGCTGCATGCCAACAATGCCAACCAGGCGCTGGACAGGATTCAGCACTTCTTCCCGGCAGAGCGGCACACACAATTGTGGATGGATCTGTCGCTGAATATGAAAGCCATGATTGCCCAGCAATTGCTGCCAATGGCCGACGGTTCAGGTCGAAGGGCGGCAGTCGAAATTCTGATCAACACCCCGTTTGTTTCCGACCTGATCCGCAAAGGGGAGGTTCACAAGATCAAGGAAGTGATGGCCCGCTCCACAGAGCAGGGCATGAAAACCTTTGACCAGGCCCTGTTCGAGCTCTATGACGAGGGCATTATCAATTACGAGGACGCCATTACCTACGCCGATTCCAAAAATGATTTGCGCCTGATGATCAAGCTCAAGTCAGAGACGGATTCAACTTACCTGTCCCATGCGGCCGATGAGTTGCAGGTGGAAGAGGAACACAATGACCGCTTCCGCCGCTACTAGCGGCCGGCTCTGCCTCAGCTGTTAACAGGCAGACCGCTCTCCGGGCTCTGTAGCCAGCTTTCAAGGATCAGGCAGGCAGCGCTGTCGTCCACCGGATTCTCTCTGTAGCTGCTGCGCCGCGGGAGCTGCTGCTTGGCTTCAAAAGTACTCAGTCGCTCGTCCATCATCTCCACCGGGAGTCCAAAGCGACCGTGAAGGCGCCGGGCAAACTTTTCGGCGCGGGAGCAGAACTCGCTGCGGCTGCCATCCATGTTCAAGGGCAAACCAACCAGCAGTTTCCGGGGTTGCCATCTGTCCAGCAGTGCCGAGATTTTCTCCCAGTCTGGGATTCCGTCGCGGGCCTTGAGGACGGTAACAGGGGTGGCCGTGCCGGTCAGGGTCTGGCCCACGGCGACGCCAATCTGCCGGGTGCCATAGTCGAAGGCCAGCACAGTCAGATGTCCCGACATATCAGGCGTGACCGATTGTGCGGCTCAGTTTTTGCAAATCAACGCCAATCTTTGCAGCCGCCACATTGGCGCGCTCGTTGTAAGGCGTCTCAAAAAGCACATCACTGCTGGCGGGCGCTGTGATCCATGCATTGGTGGCCAGCTCCGCTTCCAGTTGTCCCGCTTCCCAGCCGGCATAACCGAGAATGATGAGGGCGTCCTTTGGCCCTGTTTCCGACGCCATATCGATGATGATATCGCTGGAAGAAGTCAGGCTGACCTTGTCTGTTATCGCCTGGGTCGCCTCCCATGACTTGGCCGCGGGGCGGTGCAGGACAAAACCACGATCAACCTGAACCGGGCCACCGCTAAAAACAATGTGATCGCCACTCTGTTCGCTGTACGCGAGGTTGAATTGCTCAAAAATTGCGCTCAGGGGGATATCGAGCGGCTGGTTGATGATCAGTCCCATGGCGCCGTCTTCGTTGTGCTCACAGAGGTAGATTACGGCATTGGCAAACTCCGTCCCGTACAACTCCGGCGTGGCCAGCAGAAAGTGGTTCTTAAGAGAGGTTGGCGATGTGGTTTTGGGCGTGTTCATTTTCTGAGTATTGTGGCAAAGCCGTGAGAACTCAAGTCGTGGATTCGGTTTGTCGGGGCAATAGTTCAGTTTACTGCTGGCCTGAATTGAGCTCGATGCCGCGCTCAAAGCGCCAGGTGCGAATGATCTCGAGACGGTCGTGGTTACCTAAAACCTCGGGCGGTAGCGGTTTGAAGGGTGAAGCCAGGCGCACGATGCGGATGGCGGCAGCATCCAGCACCCGTTGTCCGGAACTGCGCAGTATCTCGACATCTTCGACACTGCCATCGGGCAGCAGGATGACAGCCATTCTCAGGTCGCCATAAATTTTTCTCTGGCGCGCTTCAGGGGGATAGTTCTGATTGCCGACCATTTCTATATGCCGTTGCCAGTCGAAGAGGTAAGCCGCTTCCGGACCGGCCACAGTGCTGACAGTGTTCAGGCGGCGGGTGCGCGGTTTATTGGCATAGGCCTGCTGTTGCTGGTCGAGCTGGGACTTAAGGCTGGCGATCTGGCGAAGTAGCGCTGCTGTCTGGGGCGCAGGAGAGATTTCGCTGTTTCGCGGCTCTCTTTCCGGGCTGGTATTGCTGCTGTCCACGGTCTGCGCCGAGGTTGTCAGCTGAGCCCTGTCGAGGGTTTCGTACCGCTGCTCAAGCTGCTGTGGAGGCGCAGCTGTTTCACGCTGAAGCTTGTCTTCAAAAGGCGTTTCCTGCAACGCAGTGATTTCCTTTGGCTGCTCCAGTTCGCCGCTGCCCTGCTGATTGGCCTGGGCCAGGAAATCAGCCTCGGGATCAGGCTTTTCCGTCGCATACTGAGCCAGGGTTATTTCCAGCGAGCTGCTCTGAGGCGAGGGTTGCATCAATTTAAAGCCGATTCCGAAAATTACCAGCGCGTGGGCGGCGATTGCGACAAACACGGAGAATGCGAAACGATCGCCGCTATTTTCCGCTCGTGTCTGGGGGAAAACAGTAATCACGGGTCAGCTGTTTTCCCGCTGCTGGAGGATATCTTCTATAGCATCAAACAATTTATCCGCAATGGCCGGTTGTTCCGCCCTTTCGATTTCTCTCAGGCAGGTCGGGCTGGTGACATTGATTTCGGTAAGGTAATCGCCGATGACGTCGAGGCCGACAAAAAGCAGCCCTTTTTCCCTGAGGGTGGGGCCTATCTGCCCGGCAATCCAGTAGTCCCTTTCGCTCAGGGGTTGAACCACGCCACTGCCGCCAGCAGCCAGGTTGCCGCGGAACTCGCCCTCGGCAGGGATTCGCGCCAGGCAGAAAGGGATAGGCTCGCCGCTGACCATGAGGATACGCTTGTCACCGTTAGTGATGTCGGGAATAAATTTTTGCGCCATGATGGTGCGGGATCCGTAGGCCGTCAGTGTTTCAATAATCACACCCAGATTGGGATCGCCCGGCGATACTTTGAAGACATCGCTGCCACCCATGTTGTCCAGCGGCTTGAAGATCGTGGTGCCGTGCTGGCGGTAGAATTCCCGCAACCTGTCCGGACTGCTGCTGACAAGGAGCGGCGGGCAGCATTGGGGAAATTCCGTTGCAAATATTTTCTCATTGCAGTCGCGCAGGCTCTGCGGGCGATTGACCACCAGCGACCCGCGCCGCTGCGCGGCCTCCAGGATATAGGTTGAATAAATATACTCGCTGTCAAAGGGGGGATCCTTGCGCATCAGGATGGCCTGGAGCTGGCCCAGGTTGATCTGGCACGGGTCGCCCAGCTCATACCATTGGGCAGGATTGTCGTGGACGATAAGCGGTTTTGCCCATGCCATGGGTTCGCCATCGGCGAGCATCAAGTCCCGCTGTTCCATGTAGAGAATTTGCCAACCGCGGCCCTGCGCCGCGAGCAGCAGTGCGAGCGTGGTATCCTTGTGGAAGCTTATATTGGTGATGGGATCCATCACCACACCGAGTGTTCTCATCATATCTGTTAGCTGTGTCACGCCTTTTTTATGCGATTCTTCATTATCATTATGGCTCTAGGCCACAGGCTACGTTAAGGGCAGAAAGCAAGCATGGCAACAGGCAACAGACTAAAGTGGCAGAATCCACGGTTTCGTGCCCGACGTTATGGATAAAGCAAAGTGATTGTGTTACAAGTTGCCAGCAATCGCATTTCAGGAGGCGGGGTGGGGTAAATGTCGGAAGATTCGCAGAATACCAAGGTCATGGTCATTGATGACAGCAATACGATCCGCCGTACGGCCGAGACCCTTTTGAGCAAGGCAGGTTGTGAGGTGATGACCGCCGTCGACGGCTTTGATTCGCTGGCCAAAATAGCCGATTGGCGTCCGGACGTGATATTTGTGGATATCATGATGCCGCGCCTTGACGGTTATCAGACTTGCGCCCTGATCAAAAACAACAGTCAGTTTAAAGATACCCCCGTCATTATGCTCTCGAGCAAGGACGGCCTTTTTGACAAGGCAAAAGGCCGCATCGTCGGAGCGGATGATTACCTCACCAAGCCTTTCAGCAAGAGTGAGTTGTTTGATGCACTCGGCAAGTTTTCGCCTCATTCGCTGGCGGAAGGCTAGGCTCACAGTTTCTGAGATTTAAAGATTGCCAGGAGAGTGACGAGAATGGCTAATGTGTTGATAGTAGATGACTCCCCGACAGAATCCCACCTGCTCTGCGCCATGTTGAAAAAAAACGGCCATGCCGTGGTGCTGGCCGATAGTGGTGAGGATGGTGTGGGTCTCGCCGAACGCCAGCAGCCGGATGTGATTTTGATGGATGTTGTGATGCCCGGCCTGAACGGTTTTCAGGCCACGCGCCAGCTGAGCAGGTCGGGAAAAACCAACCATATACCGGTGATTATTGTCAGTGCCAAAGACCAGGAGACTGATCGTGTCTGGGGGCTGCGCCAGGGGGCAAAGGCATTTCTGACCAAGCCGGTCAGCGAAAAGCAACTCATATCAACACTGAAAGAGGTGTTGGGCTAATTGTCGGGGGCGATGCCCGGGCGGTAAAGTTGGGATGATTGAGTCAGCGAACATCTTCACAGCGCTACAGGCGTTGTCACAGCGTTTTGTCGAACAGGGCAAGGGGTTGCCGGCGCAGGAAGATATTGTTCCCACTCGCCTGATGGTGTGTTTTTCACTGCTTGGATTTAATCTTGCCGTTGCGCTGGAGGAAATCTGTGAGCTGCTGGTATTGCCCCATACAACCCAGTTGCCGAGGGTAAAGCCCTGGGTCAAAGGTGTGGCCAACCTTCACGGGCGGCTGCTCCCCGTGATTTGCTTCGCCGAGTTCCTCGGTGGCCGTGCCAAAACCCCACCGCAGCAGCAAAGAGTGATTGTGCTTGATTTTGATGATGTTTACGTGGGCCTGTCAGTAGACAGCGTCCACGGCATGAGACACTTCAAGGTCAATACCTATAACGACAACGTTGAAGGCATGCCCGAAGTATTGGCGCCCTATACTGAGGGCTGCTTCGAGCACGAGGGTCAGCGCTGGCTGTTATTTCAGCCAGCCAGGCTGGTGGAGGACGCCAGTTTCCTGGATGTCGCCGCTTAGGCCGGCCTGCAGTATGCCGGTGGCTGGACAAGAGTAAATTAATAATCAGACAGCGAAGGTAAATCGCTCGAGGTGAGAGAAAGATGAAAAAAAGAGCCACTAAAGCGCAATCAGGATCAATGAGGAATTTTTTGTACATCCTGTTGCTTCTGACGCTTGGGTTTCTGAGCTTTAACCTGTTTACGGTTTTTCAAAATAACGACCGCGATCAAAAAGCACTTCAGCTCGCTGCAGATGTCCGCACATCCTCTTACCGTGCAGTGGCCCTGTCTCAGGAGGCGGTAAACGGCAGCCAGGCGGCCTTTGTCCAGCTCGGTGCACTGCTTGATCGAATGGAAGCAAGCTGGGCAGAGCTGGAAAAGATTATGGGTGGTGAGATTTCCGGTTCTTCCCTGGCTGATCCGGGCGTCATCCTTACCCGCACGCGAAAAAATGCGAACACGCTACTCGACAACGAAGAGCGAATTCTGTTTTTGCACCAGATCGCTCAAACACTCAACAACAACCTGCCCAGGCTGCAGCAGGAGCATACCCGTGTCGTCGAACGGCTGCTTGCCAACAATGCCCCGGCCGACCAGGTGGCCGTCGCCCAGGCCCAGTCATGGCGTGCAGAGAAAGTTGGTCGCAATATTGACAAGATGCTTGCCGGGCGCTCGGATGCAAAAGCCGCTGCAGAACAGTTCAATGGCGATGCCAAGCTTTTCGGCAGGGTGCTGAATGGCATGCGCAATGGTGATGACCAGCTGGGCGTCAGCCAAATCGGCAGTCCGCAGGCCAAGGAGAGTCTCGCCCGGATTGCTGAACAGTTTGAGTTCGTCAACAGCTCGATTAACAAGATTGTGGAGGCAACGCCGGCACTGTTTGCGGCGCGGCAGGCGACGGATGCGATTTTTTCCGACGCCCCGGCCCTGCAGGAAAAAATCAGTGTGCTGGTCACTGATATTGAAGCGCTGCCGGATCAACGTCAGTTGAACAACAAGACGCTCCTTATTGCAGCAGCAGTGATTGTCGCCCTGCTTATGCTGATTGGTCTGTCGGGTTATCGGGGAACCCGGCGCAGTCTGCGCGCGTCTGCAGATGCAAACGCTGCCAGCCAGCAGGCCATTTTGCGATTGCTGGACGAGATCAGCGATCTTGCGGACGGTGATCTGCGCTCTTATGCCACGGTCACGGAAGATTTTACCGGCGCCATTGCGGACTCTATTAACTACGCCATTGACCAGCTGAGGATTCTTGTGAAACGTATCCAGGCGGCGTCCGAGGCGGTATCAAGCGCCGCCTACGAAACCAGTCTGACTGCAGAGCAGTTAATGGGGGCATCCCAGCACCAGGCGGAGGAAATTGCCGGCGCATCACAAGCAGTCAACGAGATGGCGGTTACCATCGACCAGGTTTCCTCAAATGCCTCGGCCTCGGCGGAGGTCGCTGATCGTTCTGAGTCCATCGCCAAGGCCGGCTCGGATGCGGTGCAAAATACCATCAAGGGCATGGATACTATTCGCGAGCAGATTCAGGACACCTCAAAGCGCATCAAGCAGCTGGGAGAAAGCTCCCAGGAGATCGGTGACATCGTGTCCCTGATCAATGATATCGCCGAGCAGACCAACATCCTTGCGCTGAATGCTGCCATCCAGGCCTCCATGGCGGGAGACGCCGGCCGTGGATTTGCAGTAGTTGCCGACGAGGTGCAGCGCCTTGCAGAGCGCTCTGCCGGTGCGACAAAACAGATCGCCTCCCTGGTTAAAACCATTCAAACCGATACCAATGAGGCGGTCAGCTCGATGGAGCAGACAACCGCTGAGGTGGTGAAAGGGGCTGATCTGGCGCAAAACGCCGGTGTGGCGCTGGAGGAGATTGAAACGGTATCTTCCAGCCTGGCTCGCCTGATTCGGGATATCTCCACTGCGGCCACGCAACAGTCGACAACGGCTGGTCATATTTCCCAAACCATGAATGTGATTCAGGATATTACCTCGCAAACTTTGTCGGGCACACAGAAAACCGCCGACAGTATTGGTACGCTGGCAGACCTGGCAATTGATCTGAAGGCATCGGTGTCCGGCTTCCACCTGCCGGAGGAAGTCTTCCCTGGCGATGCCCTGGCTGAGGCGGGTGTCGAGCTCCGCGAACTGGAGGAATCGATCGCATCAGAAAGCGAATCCTCGGCTGACGTGCCCGCAATGGCAGATGACAATCAGGACCAGGACGCACTTGAGAGTGATGCCCAGGACTCTCTCGAAGGTGAGACTGACCTCACGCGGCACCCGGAGACGGAAGCACCCGGGGCTGAAGCTGGAGACCAGCAGGCTGCCGACACGAAAGAGCAGAGCAAAAAGAAGCCCATGGAGGCGCTGGCCGAGGAACTGGCCAGGGAAACCGGTGACTGGGGCAAAGTTGAAATCGATAGCAGTATGTCCGCGGCTGACGATGATGACTTCACCATTGACGTCGATGAGCTGGACCTCGCAGGGATTGAGGCGGAGCTGGGCCTGACCTTGGAGGATTTGAAGGAAGGCAAAGCCAAAGCAGCAGATCCCCTCTGATTCCGGCAAGTGTGCGAGTGAGAGATGACTCCGGGGCTAAAAGTTGCTCAGTTGCAGAGTGTTTCGGCATTGTCGCAGTGCTGCAGGGTAATTGCCCTCGTGTCGCGCTCGCCTGCGCCTTGCTGCTCGCCGTTGCCCCTCTCGGGCGAGCTTCTGGCGAAGGTGTTTGTGATCATATCCGGGCGGCATAATGTTGTGGAGACTGCAGTAACCATGGCTCGAGACAACAGATGGAAGTAAGGCAAAACCTGAAAGGTCTGGACTGGCTGGTTGAACAGATCGAGGTCAGCCTGCAGCACGCGTCGGAATTACTGGAGGCCTATCTCAGCGAGCCGGAGGATGAGTCACAGATTCGTTTTTGCTTGGATCATCTTCATCAGGTGCACGGTGCTCTCGTTCTTGCTGGATGCAATGGGCCGCTGATTTTATCCGAAGAAATGGAGTTACTCGCCGGGCAGATTCACAGCAGAGAAGTCAGCAGTATTGATGAAGCCGGTGAAGTGCTGGTGCAAGCCATTTTATGGCTGCCTGCTTATATCAGGGATGTGATTGCTTCAGGCAAGGACAAGCCGGAGGCATTGTTGCTGCTACTCAATGAGTTGAGATCGGTGCGCAGGCGGCCGCTGG
Source organism: Porticoccaceae bacterium (assembly GCA_041571855.1). Classification (GTDB taxonomy): domain Bacteria; phylum Pseudomonadota; class Gammaproteobacteria; order Pseudomonadales; family Porticoccaceae; genus JACKOF01. The sequence goes on along the minus strand of JBFFTH010000001.1, from coordinate 18,875 downwards.
TTTCCGAGGGCCCCCTGTTTGCCCCGATGTTGAACCAGCCGCCGATATCAGGTGCCGGTGCGTTGCCCATGCCCCGTGACGAGGCGCTGAAGAACCTGCTACGAAAATTAAGGCAAATGTATCAATTTGCCGTGCTGGGCGTGATTAAAAATGGCAAGCTCGATGAAAACCTCGGGTATCTCAGTAAAGTTTTTTTACGACTGCAGGAGTTGAGTCAGGGCACGGAACAGAGTGCGCTTTGGCTGGTGGCAAATGCCTTCCTTGAGAACCTGAAGGATCGCAACATAGCCGTTGGCGCCGCGGTGAAAATGCTGCTGCGTTCGCTTGACTCACAACTTAAGCAACTGCTGGAACTCGGCCTGCCTGCCTTTCGGAAAAAGCCCGAAGAGGCACTGATCAAGAACCTGTTGTTCTACGTCGCTCATGGTCACAGCGACGGCGCCTATTCAGCCCAGGTTAGAGAAAAGTATCAGCTCGACAGGGCAATGCCGGAGGGCGTCCTGGCTGACAGTCAAAAAGCGGCCTTTCTGTTTCAGCCTGAGGTGGCTGAAAATATTGTTTCTGAACTCAGCGCAGAGCTCAATGAGATCAAGGATCGGATTGAGCGCATCGTGATGCAGGGGAGTCATGAGCCGACTCAGCTGGAGGAGGCTGCCCAGAGAATTGAGCGAATTTCCGATTCCCTGGCCCTTGTAGGTGCGGCATCCCTGCGGGAGAAGTTGAAATCGGTGTCAGCGGTTCTCGGCGAGAGTATCGAAGGCACACGGGAGCCAACCACGGATAATTTTGCAGAGCTTGCGACCAGGGTGGTAGAGGTCGAAATCGGCCTGCAGTCCTGGCTCGCCGGTGACAGTGACATCGCTGCTATCGAGAGCGACGATGACTCTGCCGGCGCCGAGCTTGGCAGAGCTCAGCAGGCGCTGCTGCATGAATCCCGTAATGAACTGGAAGCGGCAAAAGAGCAAATCGTCGAATTTATAGCCTCGCAATGGAATCGCGAGCACCTGAAAAAGATTCCTCCCCTGATTGAAAATGTTGCCGGCGGGCTTGACATGATATCCCTGACCCGTGCCCGCAACGTGCTGAGAAACTGTAATCGTTACTTGCACGAACAGCTGATTTCCGGTGGCTTTGTGCCCGACTGGAACAGTCTTGATGCGTTGGCAGACGCCATCACCAGTGTGGAGTATTACCTCGAGCATATTGGCCCCCGTGATGCCGGTGAGGGTGATGCGATTTTGGCAATGGCCGAAAAAAGTGTCGTCGCACTGGGTTATTCGGAGCAAGAGCCAGAACAGGCAAGTGAGACAGCAGAGCCAGTTCAGCAAGATGTTGAACCCGCGATTACAGGTCTGGCGTCGGATCTGGCTGAAAGCCATGGGTCGGAAGCCATTGCAGAATCAGCCGGCACTGAAGGCGCTGCAACCGAGCCTGTCGAGGAGCCTGTGGATCCGGAGATACTCGAGGTCTTTATCGATGAGGCGGCGGAAGTGCTGGAAGCGATGGATCAGTATTGTGCTGCCTGGGCGGAGAACTCCGGCGATGAAACAGCGCTCGAAGAGATTCGCCGCTGCTTTCACACCCTCAAGGGCAGCGGCCGCATGGTGGGTGCAGATCATGTCGGCGATTTGTGCTGGGCCATTGAGAATCTTCTCAACAGGGTGTTGGCAAAACAGCTGGAAGAATCGGCAGTTATTCCAGAGCTGATTGCCGCTGCCAGAGCGGAAATTCCGCTCATGATCAGGCAGTTTGAACAGACAAAAAACACCCAAAAAAGTGATCAGGTTCTGTCTCTGATCGACTGCGCCGATGCCCTGGCCAGAGGTGAGCAGGTGATGTTTTCGCCTCCAGCCGAGCCAGAGTTGAAGGAGGTTGAAACCGATCACAGCTGCGTTGATGCGACTGAAGACACGGTTGAGGATGACGCTGCGGAAAGCATCCGTTTTGCCCCGGCTGTTGGCGAGGAGCCTGCGCCTGATGTCGGAACAGGGAATGCAGGCGAGGATGGCCAGCACCGCCTTGCGGCAGCAGAAGGCGAAGAAGACCATGAACTGCTGGAGATCTTCGCCAGCGAAGCCAGGCAGCATATACGGGCAGTTTCAGAATATATCAGTGAGCAGCAGAGGGAAGCACCACTCTATACCTGTCCGCCCAGTGAAACCCAGCGTGCGCTGCACACCTTGAAGGGAAGTGCCCTGATGGCGGGCATCGAAACCATCGGACAACTGGTGGTGCCGCTGGAAAAACTGGTCAAGCAACTGTACAAATTCCAGCTGCCAGCGAATGAGGAAATAGTGCAGTTGCTGGCCGATGCCGTTTCTCACCTGAATCACTGCCTGGAGCAAATTGATCATCGGAGACCGGTAGTTATACCAGAACTGGAGAGCTTTTTGATGCGCCTCGATGAGCTCTACAGCGGCGTTGTTGCGCCCCTCGCCGGCAGTGATAAAGCTTCGCCGAAGCCGGAAAGTGCCGATCCCTCTGCCCTTCATCAAATGATGATCGGTGGTATGCAGCAGTTATTGGAATCGGAATCCCTGCTACATGCCTGGCGAGAGCATCCGGATATCATCGATGGTGTGCAAGCCCTGCGGGATGAACTGGGGCAGTTGCAGGCCGCTGCAGAGTCAGCAGGGTCCAATGTGCTTGTTGAGACAGCCGCACAGTTAAACGCTGTCTATGATCGTGTTATTGCCGGCAGCCTTGAGCCAACCGATGAGCTAATTGAAGCGCTGAAACGAGCCCATGAAACCCTGCTTAACATGGTGGATAAAATTGCTGCCAGGCAGCCCTGCGGAGAACCGGATCCTGATCTGATCCGGCTGCTTGGGGAGCTGATGGCGCAATCGACAACTGCTCCGCAGAAAGGGGAAGCCGAAGAACTGGTTATTGAGCCCCTGGATGCTGCAGACATTGACCGGGACATTCTGCAAACTTTTATCGAAGAGGGCGACGAACTGTTGGAGGAAATGGATCAGGCATTGAGCGCCTGGTCCCAAGAGCCCGCTAATGCCAGCCTTCCGGAACAGCTCAAAAGATCGCTGCACACCTTGAAGGGTGGGGCAAGAATGGCGAGCCTGCAACAACTGGGTGACATGGGGCATGCTTTTGAAGACAGCATAGATCGCTTGATGCTGGCAGGGAAAATGCCAGCGCAAGAAGATTTTTCAGCCTATGAGCAGCAGCAATCCAACTTGCTGAAGCTGCTGCAGGTGGCGAAGGATTTTCTCGCCACTGGCGACACCCAGGCCTCGGCTCCGGCCCCGGTCGCCGAAGAGCCGATCCCTGCAGACACGGCAGCCCCGGATGCACTGCATGAGATTGCCCGTGCCGTGCAGTCGGTGAAGGATTTGGAGCCCACCCGGCGCGAAGCAGCGCAGGTTCAAAAACCGAGGGTTGTCCAGCATGAAATGATCAAGGTGGCGGCGAAAAAGCTCGAGAAACTGATCAATCTGGCCGGTGAAACAAGTATTGCCAGAAGCCGCATCATACAAAAAATCTCCGAATTCAGTGCTGCGCTGGATGAGATGGAGTCTACCATTCGCCGCCTGCAGGATCAGGTGCGCCGCATCGGGGTGGAAACCGATGCACAGATAACGTTCCGCCAGGAGCAGCTGGATGCCAGCAAAAACGAGGGCTTTGATCCCCTGGAACTGGACCACTATTCACAGTTGCAACAACTTTCCAGAAGCCTGCTGGAGTCGGTATCGGACATAACCGATCTCAAGTCCACCCTGGCAGAAAAGTCTCGGGGGGTCGAGGCGTTGCTGATAGAGCAGGGACGGATCAACACGGATTTGCAGGAAAGCATGATGCAAACCCGCCTGGTGCCATTTTCGCGCATGGTGCCTCGTTTGCGCCGTATGGTGCGACAGCTCAGTGTTGAACTGAACAAGCGGGTTCGCCTCAGGGTGGATTATGTCGAGGGCGAGATAGACCGCAACGTGATGGAAAATGTGATGTCACCGCTGGAACACCTGTTGCGCAACTCCCTCGATCACGGCATTGAACCCGCCGATGAAAGAAGTCGCCTGGGTAAGCCGGAAGAGGGGGTAATCTCTATCGGTATGAAACGTGAGGGAGGCGACATCCTGATCCGGATGGCCGATGACGGTCGGGGTCTCAACCTTGAAGCTATTCGCAACAAGGCAGTGTCCCTGGGGTTGGTGGATGAAGATGCCCACCTGGAAGATCAGGAGGTCATTCAGTTTATCTTTCAATCCGGGCTGAGCACGGCGGAAAAAATCAGCCAGGTGTCCGGACGCGGTGTCGGTATGGACGTGGTCAACAGTCAGATCAGGCAGTTGGGCGGCGCCATTGAAACTGAAACACAGGCCGGGCAGGGCTCCTGCTTTACTATCCGCCTTCCCTTTACGGTCTCGGTCAACCGCGCGCTTATGGTCCGGGCTGGCGAAGATATCTATGCGCTGCCGCTGAACAGCATTGGCGGCGTGATCAGAATCAACTCGGCAGAGCTTGAACACTATTACCGCTACCCCGATGCGCGAATGGAGTATGCAGGGAGCAAGTACCAGGTTCGCCATCTCGGCAGCCTGCTGAAAGAAGGCGTGCTGCCAACCGTTAACCTGCACCAGCCATCCGTGGCCATGATCCTGGTGCATTCCGAAAACCGGCTTTACGCGGTACAGGTCGATGAGTTGCTCGAGAGTACAGAGGTGGTGGTGAAAGGACTGGGCAGGCAATTCAGTGCTGTGCCCGGCTTGTCCGGGGCAACCATTCGGGGCGATGGCACAGTGGTGGTCATTCTCGACCTGCTGGCGCTGTTGCGGGCTTCAGTGAAAGTGCTGGCAGGGGTCGAGCTTCTGGGCCAGGGGCAGCCGGATCGTCAGGCCGGATCACAAAATTCGCTGCAAACGGTGCTGGTGGTCGATGATTCGGTAACGGTAAGAAAGGTCACCGGTCGCCTCCTGACACGGGAGGGCTTCCACGTTGTCACGGCCAAGGATGGTGTCGATGCCATGCGGGTGCTGCAGGAGCATACGCCGGATGTAATTCTGCTGGATATCGAAATGCCGAGAATGGACGGTTTTGAGGTGGCGACCCGCCTGCACAACAACCCGGAATTTCGTGAAATCCCGGTTATCATGATTACTTCTCGTACCGGTGAAAAGCACCGTCAACGGGCGATGGCGCTCGGCGTCAAAAACTATCTCGGCAAGCCCTACCAGGAAGAAGTGCTGCTGCAGGCTATCGATGAAGTGATGAATCCGGTGACGGCATAGTCGATCGCCCATTGCCGGACGCTATCGCTTCCCGATAGCTATGCCAGTGGAGGCAGGCTGCTGTCATCCGGGTGGCATGACGAGTCCGGATTCAGCGTACTGGTGCGGCAGTGACAAAAATTGGAAAAGCAGCAGGAGAAAGCGGCATGGGTCAGCAGGTTTTAACAATAGCGGAAAAGTCCCAGGTTTTTTCCGGCCTTGTTGTCGATATTGATGGCGCCAGCCTGTTGCTGCCCGTCGCTGCAGTGGCTGAGGCGGTAAGACAAGTGACACCAAAACCATCGTCAGGCCAGCCCGAGTGGATGTATGGCTGGCTGCATTGGCGCGAGCAGTATGTCCCCATGTTGTCCTACGAGAAAATGCTGGGATTGGACAAGACGCCATTGCCCTGGCATGCCAATGCGCTGGTGATCAACAGTATCTGTAACGAAGACGAAAAACTGCCATTTTATGCCCTTTTTGTCCCCGTGTTGCCGCGCTCATTTGCCATAAGGCAGGAAGATGAACTGCAGTCCCTGGAGAATGTCGGCAGTCGCTTCGAGGGGTTGCCGAGCCTGTTGCGCTTTGTCCGGGCAGATGAGCAGTTTATCGTGCCCGACTTCGCTGAGATTGAACGCCGCTGCCGGGATGAAATTCCCGAGCTCAGGGACTGAGCCGGCACCCCTGGTCGCAAGTGATTCTGTAGGCTTAATCCAGCCCTGATCGAAAAGCCTGAAATCAGTTGTAGCGGCAAAGTCCCGCAGCCGGCAAAAACGCGTGGATAGGCTGTTCCTTTCTCAGCCCATGTCACCCCAGCGGGCCTGCAAAATGCTGATGGCAGCCAGGGGGGCTGTTTCCGTTCGCAATACTCTCGGACCCAGTTTCATCCCCCGAAAGCGGGCATCCCCTGCGCGGAGAACTTCGCTTTCGCTGAAACCGCCTTCCGGGCCTACCAGCAAAACCACGCGACCGGGCTTGGCCGCTGTTGCATCCGGCATTACCTCGGCGCGGTGATGCAGAATAAATTTTCGGTCGCCCTCCGCGGCCGCTAACCAGCTGGACAGTAATTGCGGGGGGTCTATTTCAGGTAACCTGTTGCGACCGCATTGTTCGCAGGCGCTGATGCTAATCTGCTGCCAGTGGCGCAATTTCTTTGCTTCACGATCACCTTTCAGCCTGACCTCGGTTCTCTCGGTATAGAGCGGGGTGATTCGGCTGACGCCCAGTTCAGTGGCTTTTTGCACCACCCAGTCCATGCGATCGCCCCTGGAGATGCCGATGCCGAGGTGGATGCAGAGCGGTGATTCCGATTCTTTGTCACGGAAATCGCCAACCGAAACGATGCAGCTTTTGCTGTCGGCAGTGAGCAGGGTGGCCTGAAACTCGCCGCCCGAACCATTGAACAGGGTTGCCGGGTTCCCAGCCGTCATGCGCAGCACGGAAACAAGATGGCGGGAGGCCTGGGTATCCAGCTTGGCTTCCTGTCCGCTGGCAAGTGGTTGGTTGGTGTAGATTCGTATGTTGCGCATGACGGGTTTTGTATAGGGTTGCTCGTGGATCAGCGCTCTCAAAGACGCCGGGTTAGGTAAATATTTTAAGACAAAACGAGAGGGCAAGTAGTAGCCGGCTCAAAGGCGCAGCAGATATCAGCCATGAAAACAGAAACAGGATGGCGATTTATTCCATCTGGCAAGTCGACTCAGCGAGCCATGGGTTTGTCTTTCAACCCCCGGGATGGGTTTTTGGCTTTCAGCAGTGCGTTATCCGCTTTGCTTCTGTGCCGGGGACAATAAAGGTTCTATACGGTTCAGTGCAAGACGCTGCCTTGTTATTAACGCCCGGGGGTTGCAATACCCGGGCAGCCAATGACTGAACTCACTTGCCTTTTAAAATAGAGCCCAAGACACCTCGAAGTATTCTCCTCCCCGATGCACTTCCCAGGCTGCGCGCCATGCTTTTCATAAATGCCTCCCCTACTGTTTCCCGCGACCTGCTCTGCCCTGAAGCCCTGGTTTTCACCTTTTTGCCAGCTGCGAGCTCTTCTTGCTGCTGCCGTTTTTTGGCCCTTTCCAGTAACAGTTCATGGGCGGAAACCCTGTCAACAGGCTGCCTGTACTCGCTTTCATAGGGATTCTTCTGAATATAGCTTGCTCGCTCAATGTCACTGAGAGGCCCAATTCTCGATGCCGGTGGCCGGATCAGTGTACGCTGGACGATCGAGGGGACACCCTTGTCTCCCAGTACAGAAACCAATGCTTCGCCAACCCCCAGCTCGCCAATAACCGTTTCAGTATCCAGCGCCGGGTTTTCCCGGAAAGACTGCGCCGCAACCCGCACGGCTTTTCGTTCTTTTGGCGTGTAGGCGCGCAAGGCGTGCTGGAAACGGTTGCCCAGCTGACCGAGCACCTCATCAGGAATGTCGGCAGGCGACTGGCTGATAAAATAAATACCAACGCCCTTGGAGCGAATCAGGCGAATAACCTGTTCAATTTTTTCCAGAAAGATTTTCGGCGTGCCCTTAAAAAGCAGGTGCGCTTCGTCGAAGAAAAAAACGGCAATAGGCCGATCTGCCTCACCCCGCTCAGGCAGGGATTCAAACATCTCCGAAAGCAGCCAGAGCAAAAACGCGGTGTAAATGCGCTGGTTGCTTGACAGTGACCGGGCGTCGAACACATTGACCACGCCATTGCCCTGCGAATCGCAGCAAAAAAAGTTTTCCAACTGGATAGCCGGCTCGCCGAAGAAGGTGTCTCCACCATCCCCTTCAAACATCAACAGCTTGCGCTGGATAGCATTGATCGAGGCCTTGGAGATGTTGCCATAACCAGCCTGCAGGTCATTGGCGTGTTCAGAGAGGTAGTCCAGTGTCGTTTTCAGATCATCGACATCCAGCAGCAACATGCCCTCCTGGTCGGCGAAAGAAAAAACCAGTGCCAGCAGGCTTTCCTGCGCATCATTCAGATCCAGCAGCCTCGACAGCAACTGTGGACCCATCTCGGAGACGGTCAATCGCACTGGCGTACCGTTCTTGCCCAGCACATCCCAGAACCTGACCGGAAAACTGCGGGCCGAATAATCAGCCAGCTTGATGTAGTCCACCCTTTCGGAGATTTTTGGGTGTGGCTTGCCCGCCGCGCCCAGGCCGGATAAATCGCCCTTGACGTCAGAGACAAAAACAGGAACGCCGCGCCGGGAAAACTCTTCCGCCAACACCTGTACGGTAACGGTTTTACCGGTTCCTGTGGCGCCGGCAATCAGTCCATGTCGATTGGCATACTCCAGTTTCAGGGGAACGCTGCCTTCGCCATAGCCCCCTACAATGATTTCCTCACTCATGCGTGCTCTCTGGGAGATAGTTATTTGTATCGTGTGATTAGCATATTCCGCAATTACCTACTAACCTTGGGTACTAAAGCATATTTGTAGATTTTTTAAAGATCTTTGTTGGCATATCGATGGTCCGCTGACAAAAATAACCGTCGATCAATCAATGCGTGAAGTCCCTGGAGGTAGCGAAGATGACAAAACTGTCTGAAATAGAAGGTATTGGTGCAGCCTACGCTGAAAAACTGAAGGCCTGCGGTATTAAGTCAGTGGAAAGCCTGCTGGAGAAGGGTGCAAATCCTGTCGGTCGGGCAGCGCTGGCAAAAGCGTCAGAGCTCAGCCCAAAATTGATTTCCAAGTGGGTTAACAGAGCAGACCTGGCGAGGATCAAGGGCATTGGCAGCGAGTATGCTGATTTGCTGGAGTGCTCGGGTGTAGACACCATTCCTGAACTGGCCCAGCGCAATGCGGCAAATTTGCTCGCAAAGCTGAAGTCAGTTAACGAGGAGAAAAAACTGGTGCGTGCTCTACCCAATCTGGCCAAAGTCGAAGACTGGATAAAGCAGGCCAAGCAGTTGCCCAGGGCTATTAATTACTGAAGCAGGTGCTGGCTTTTCACCGGCAAGGCCGTCCTGTGACGGCTTGGCCTGTTGCCAGAAGTGGGAAGTTTAAAAATCCTGCAGGGCAAAAAAGGTTCGCAAAGCGACAAGCTGTTCAATCTGCCAGGGGCTGACTAAGCCCCCGTACGGCTATTTGTCGTGCAACGCCATGCAGCCAATCACTTGTCGGCAGCCACTTCCCATCCATGGTGACCAACCCACGGAAGGAGAGCGCCATGGCCGAGAGCCCCCTAAAGAGGCTGTGGATGCAGCCTTTGAAGTCTGTCTGAAAGAGCCGGTGATCGGCAGCAATTGTGTTCGCTGTCAAGCGGCCTGGATACCTCCTCCGTTGATCCACAGCAACCTCACCTGTCAGAGCGGGGTGATAAGGATATTGATTTTGTGCGGCAGAATTACGGTTCAAACGACGGCACCATAGTGACCCAGGGTCAGAGTCAACGTGTCGCAACCCGTTGATTCTGAAATATGGCCTTTGCAGCAACCGGATATCTTGCCTCGGCGAACTAAAAGACTTGTTGACACAAGCCCTTACTGCCTGTACTGTGCACGCAGCTAGAAAGTAAGCATCTTTTTTTATTCTCCATTTCGTTGCCTTTTCGTAGTTCTTCGTACTGTAGTCTTTAAATTGTTGTCTGTTCTTCCCGCTATACACGCCTCACGCAGGCTTTTTTTATACTTTATCTACAGGATATTCTGTTATGTCTAATGTAACTACTGGCACCGTAAAATGGTTTAACGAGTCAAAGGGTTTTGGTTTTATTGAGCAAAAGTCCGGGCCGGACGTCTTCGCCCACTTTAGCGCAATCGCGAGCTCTGGGTTCAAAACCCTGACTGAAGGACAACAAGTTCAGTTCACCATAAATCAAGGCCAAAAAGGCCCACAAGCGGAGAATATTGTCGCTCTCTAATAGCGTTCAATAGTCACCGGGAAAGGCAGGTCGATATGACCTGCCTTTTTTTGTGTCTGCTAAAACAGGGCAGTCCAGGCAAGGAGAGGGGGCATGCCTAGGGGGCAAGGCTTTTATACCAGAAACGCCACAGAATAATGTGGCGCGCGGCCATAATCCCGACCCAAATAGTCCTCGAAAATGATCAGTTTTCACTAAAGCCCAGGTTGCGGCACAGCGCGGCATTTACTTCTGCCTGGTTCATGGTGTAGAAGTGCAGCCCGGGTGCACCGCCGGCCAGCAGTTTTTCACAAAGGGAAGTGACAACTTCTTCTCCAAATCTACGGATACTTTGCATATCGTCACCAAACTGCTCGAGTCTCTGTCGAATCCAGCGCGGGAAGTCTGCACCGCAGTTATCGGAGAAACGCACCAGGTTCTGATAGTTAATAATTGGCATTATGCCCGGAATAATCGGCTGGGTGACGCCTGCTTTCTGACACTGCTCCACATAGAAGAAGTAGGCATCGGGGTTATAGAAATACTGGGTGATTGCCCTGCTGGCACCGGCCTCAAACTTGCGGCCCAGCCAGTAAATGTCCCTGTCGTAACTCTCCGCCTCCGGGTGGATTTCCGGATAAGCCGCGACCAGCATTTCAAACTGGTCACCAAAATGCTGGCGAATAAACCCAACCAACTCGTTGGCGTAGACCATCCGGGTGCCGCCGCCCACACCTGAGGGGCGATCGCCCCTCAGGGTGACGAGCTTGTTGATGCCAGCCGTTTTGTAGTCATTGAGCAGCGCCAGCATGGTTGCCTCGCTGGCATTGCCAAATGACAGGTGTGGTGCTGCCTCAGCGCCGGCCTGCTGAATTTCCAGCACGATATCGCGAGTAAATTCGCGAGTGGAGCCACCGGCGCCGTAGGTCACGGAGAAGAATTCCGGGCTGAATTTTGCCAGTTTCCGCTGGGTCTGGCGCAGCTTTTCGCGGCCCGCATCGGTTTGCGGCGGAAAGAACTCAAAGCTGAGATGGATGTCTTTTGTCATGTCTAGAAAGGCTGTTTGTTGATTACAGGGTGTCCTTGCCGCTGGCACAAGGCGGGCCCGGAGAAACGCATCTTCTGTTACGCCGTCAGGGCTGCCTTGTTGCGCAGGTCAATGCCAGGTGAATCAGTAACGGTAGCTGTCCGTTTTGAACGGTCCTTGTACGGGTACATTGATATAGTCGGCCTGCTCCTGGGTCAGCCTGGTGATGACGCCACCAAAACCGACGACCATCTGCGCGGCGACTTCCTCGTCGAGGTGCTTCGGCAGCACTTCAACTTTCAACAATGCCTTTTTCTCTGTCTCGGGTTTGTCGGCAAATCCCTGCTTGAACAGATACATCTGGGCCAGGACCTGGTTGGCAAAAGAGCCGTCCATAATCCGGCTGGGATGGCCGGTGGCGTTGCCCAGGTTGACCAGCCTGCCCTCTGACAACAACAGCAGGTAATCCTGCTCGTGATTGCTGCGGTATACCTTGTGCACCTGTGGTTTGACTTCCTGCCAGTTCCAGTTGGCGCGCATGAAAGCGGTATCAATTTCGTTGTCGAAATGCCCGATATTGCAGACGATAGCCCCCGGTTTTAACGCCTTCAGCACATCGCCACCGCAGACGTTCAAGTTGCCGGTGCAGGTGACCAGCAGGTCGGTGGTCGCCAGCAGGTCTTCATTGACGCCGACAGTTGGGTCGCCATTGACGTAGCAGGACACCACTTCAAAGCCGTCCATGCAGGCCTGCATGGCACAGATGGGGTCGATCTCGGTGACACGTACGATCATGCCTTCCTGTCGCAGTGACTGGGCCGAGCCCTTGCCGACATCACCATAACCGATAACCAGTGCTTTCTTGCCCGACAGCAGGTGGTCGGTGGCACGTTTGACGGCGTCGTTGAGGCTGTGGCGGCAGCCGTACTTGTTGTCATTTTTGGATTTTGTAACCGAGTCATTGACGTTGACCGCAGGCACTCTCAGCTCGCCTTTGGCCAGCATTTCGTAGAGGCGGTGAACGCCAGTGGTGGTTTCCTCGGTGATACCATGTACCCCGTCCAGTACCTGCGGGTATTTTTCGTGCAGCATCGCGGTCAGGTCACCGCCATCGTCCAGCACCATATTGGCATCCCAGGGTTCGCCGTCTTTCAGTATCTGCTGCTCCAAGCACCAGTCGTACTCTTCCTCGGTTTCTCCTTTCCAGGCATATACGGGTGTGCCGTTGGCGGCGATGGCTGCTGCGGCGTGATCCTGGGTGGAAAAGATGTTGCAGGAAGTCCAGCGCACCTGGGCACCGAGGGCTTCGAGGGTCTGGATCAGCACCGCGGTCTGGATCGTCATGTGGATGCAGCCGAGAATCCTGGCACCGGCGAGTGGCTGTTCTTCGCGATATTTTTCGCGCAGCGCCATCAGCGCAGGCATTTCAGTTTCGGCAATGGCAATTTCGTTGCGACCCCACTCGGCGAGGTTGATGTCGGCCACCTTGTAGTCGGTGGCTTGGTTTTCTTCAGCTGTTTGTAATTTCATAATCTGTCTCCTGGATGAGGCTTAAAGTGCGGCTTTCAATAGTTCAGCCTTGTCGGTGCTTTCCCAGCTAAAATCACCCCCTTCGCGGCCAAAGTGCCCATAGGATGCTGTCTGGCGGTAGATGGGCCGTTTCAGGTCGAGCATCTCGATAATGCCGCGGGGGCGCAGATCGAAGTGTTCCTTGACTAGGGCGATGATTTCTTCATCGCCCAGTTTGCCGGTGCCGTAGGTGTTGATACTGATTGAGGTCGGCTCGGCGACGCCGATGGCATAGGAAACCTGGATTTCGCAGCGATCGGCCAGCCCGGCTGCGACGATGTTTTTTGCTACATAGCGGCAGGCGTAGGCCGCTGAGCGATCCACTTTGGAAGGATCCTTGCCGGAAAAAGCGCCGCCGCCGTGGTGGGCCATGCCGCCGTAGGAGTCGACTATGATCTTGCGCCCCGTCAGGCCACAGTCGCCCATCGGGCCGCCGATAACAAACTGGCCAGTGGGGTTGATGTGGTATTTGGTGTCATTGTGAAGCCACTCCTCGGGCAGAACCGGGCGGATAATTTCCTCGCGCACGGCTTCCTGGAGGTCGGCCAGCGAAATATCCGGTGAGTGTTGGGTAGATACCACAACTGCATCGACAGCAACCGGCGCATCGTTTTCATAGCGCAGGGTTACCTGGCTCTTGGCATCGGGTCGCAGCCAGGACAGCACCTTTTTTTTGCGAAGGTGGGCCTGGCGCTCCATCAGCCTGTGGGCATAGTAGATAGGCGCAGGCATCAAAACATCGGTTTCGTTGGTGGCATAGCCAAACATCAGGCCCTGGTCGCCGGCACCCAATTCCTTGTTCTCGCTCTCGTCGACGCCCATCGCTATGTCGAGGGACTGTTTGCCGATGGCATTCAGAACGGCGCAGGATGCACCGTCAAAGCCGACATCGGAATTGTCGTAACCGATATCCAGGATAACTTCGCGCACGATATCTTCGAGGTCGACATAAGTGCTGGTACGGACTTCGCCGGCGATTATGACCATGCCGGTTTTCACCATGGTTTCAACGGCGACCCGGCTGTTCGGGTCTTTGGCCAGCATCGCATCCAGGACCGCATCGGATATCTGATCGGCCATCTTGTCGGGATGCCCTTCGGATACGGACTCTGAAGTGAACAAGTTGTATTCTGACATGGCGGAGGCCTCTCTATTTCTTTATCGGTTTGGTGAATTGGCGCAGCTGGAGCTGAAAACCGTTGCGCTGGGTTAAATATAGGCTCTGACCTTCCCTGAGCCCGGCGTCAGCCGCCCAGCGGGAGAGGTCCTGTGGATCGAACCCCAGCCACAGGTCACCACAGGACTCCCTCGCCCAGTCCTGGTCGTGCTGGCAAAGATCAGTGACTAGCATTGATCCACCGGGTGTCAACAGCTGGCCGAGGTCAGAAAAAATCTGTGCCGGGTGGGGTGTGTGATGCAGCACCATATTGACAGTTATGCAGTCAAAACGCTGTCCTTTCAGTTCGTCAGCCCGGGTGTCGCCGTGAATAAAGCGGATATTTTCGAGTTGACAGTTCTCAGCAAACTTTTGCGCCCGTTTCAGCATTTCGAGCGAGTTGTCCAGCGCAGTTACCTGCTTGTAGCGGGGTGACAGTTCGGCCAGGAAGTCCCCCTCCCCGGAACCCACTTCCAGCGCGGCCCATTTATGGGTGTCAGCCGCATCGAGGAAATTGGTAATACTCTCTCCGTACTCGACATAACTGGCGATCAGGTCCTGATTGCTCTGGAAGCGGTCAGCATTCTGCTGGAAAAACTCCCGCGACGCCCGGCTGCGCTCATCGTGAACAATGTCTGTGCGCTGCAGGATTTCCGGCTCGATGGGCAGCGCATCCAGGGCAGAAAAAAGGCTGCTGCGCAGAGTTTCACGCTCTCCCCTGGTCTCATTGACCGGCGCCCTGCGGTAGTAGATGGAGTTGCCGTCTCTGCGGGTGACCACCAGACCGGCATTGGCCAGCACTTTCAGGTGGTGGCTCATGCTGGGCTGTTTGACGTCGAGCAGCTTGCACAGCTCTTTCACGCCGTAGTCGTTCTTCTGCAGGAGCCGCAGTATCGACAGTCGCAATGCGTCACCTGCAGCTTTGTAGAATGCGGCCAACGCCAGTCGCTGCTCGGCCGGAGAGGGGGCGTCAATGTCTTTAGCGGGTGCATTCATGCCTAGGAAAACTACCATGACTTCAGTTGTATATCAATATTTTTTGATATAGATTTGGCGATGGCAAGGCTGAACTGGAAGCCGGCTGCTGTTTGCAAACCCTGCAAAACTGCTTTTCATCCGGGGGTTTTTTTTATAGGGTTCAAGCCATGAAACAGGTGGTGCCATGAAAATTACGGATAAAATCAAACGCTGTTCGCTCTTTTTCCTGACGATGTCTTCAGCCAGTGCTGTTTTGGGTGCTGAGTTGGTGCTTACTAACGGCGATATCATCCACGGTGAGCTGGAGGCTGAAAGCGAAACAACAATTACCTGGATGTCAGAGCTGTTCGGTGTGATTACGGTTCAGCGGGACAATGTGCAGCAGATAGTCATCGATCAGGTGGCGGAAGCGGCACCGCAACCTGCGCCGGAAGCAGAGGCAGCCGGTTTGTCCGAGCCATCTTCTCTTTCGGGTAGTAGCCAGTTGAGCTACAACCGCAAACGGGGTAACACTGATTCTGAGGAAGCTTACGCCGAGATTGATGCACAGTGGCAGCTGGGGCTCTACCGGCATGATCTGGCGATTGAGGCCGAATCAGAAAAGACGGATGGGTTGACCATTGAAGAGCGCTACAAAGCCGACTATCAACTCAATTACATGTTTGATGATCGCTGGTTTACCTATGGCAAGGCCGGGTACGAGAAAGATCTCTTCGGCGCTAATGAAGAGCAGCAGCATGTGGGACTGGGTATTGGTTACCGCAAGGACTTCAGCAATCAGCTGAAAATTGACGCCCAGACGGGTATCTCCTATCTGGTGGTCCGCAAGCAAGACGGAAAAACAGAGAAGGGTCCAGCCGGTCGCTGGGCACTGAGGCTGGATTGGCCGTTTGGCAGTGGGTTCTCGCTGTTCCATGACCACGAAATTCTGTGGTCGCTGCGCGATATTAATGATTCCCTGCTGGACAGCAGTACTGGCATGAAAATCCCGCTTTTAGGCGGGGTTTACAGTGAGTTGCGCTACGATTATGACTTCATCAACAGAGTCGAGGGCGGGGAGAAGCGCGCCGATCACGAGTTTCGGGTATTGCTGGGCTACGACTGGTAGTTCGGGCAAGGCGGGGGCGAGGCCTGGCTTTTGCAAAGGCGGCAAAATCCCTGTCCCGAGCTGGCATTATCCCCTTGCGACCTGAAGTATCCCCAGCCAGTCGCCCAGTAGGGCAAGTTTCACATGGCCCTCGCCGTTGATTAAAATTTCTTCAAAATGGCCGGCAACGGTTTACTGGCCTGCAGGAGTAGGGGAAAATAGCGCCCGTTCACCATGGGTGCCCTGGACGAGGCAGCCCGATCCGACTCAAACAGCAGGAGTTTCCCCCCGATGCCGTCAAGACGCGACCTCGCCAATGCGATTCGAGCCCTCAGCATGGATGCCGTTCAGCAGGCCAACAGCGGCCACCCCGGCGCCCCCATGGGCATGGCCGATATAGCCGAAGTCCTCTGGAACGATTACCTGCAGCACAACCCCGCTGACCCTGATTGGCCCAATCGTGATCGCTTTGTGCTCTCCAACGGCCACGGTTCCCTTTTGCTTTATTCCCTGCTGCACCTGACCGGTTATGATCTGCCGATAGAGGAGATCAAGAACTTCCGCCAACTGAATTCCAAAACTGCCGGTCACCCCGAGTATGGTCATGCACCCGGCGTGGAAACCACGACCGGCCCACTGGGCCAGGGCCTTTCCAATGCTGTCGGGATGGCCCTGGCGGAGAAAGTGCTCGCCGGCCAGTTCAACCGTGCCGGGCACGAGATTGTCGACCATTACACCTATGTCTTTCTTGGCGATGGCTGCCTGATGGAGGGGATTTCCCATGAAACCTGTTCGCTGGCGGGCACTTTAAAGTTGGGCAAACTGATCGCTTTCTATGACGACAACGGTATTTCCATTGATGGTGATGTCGCCGGTAATGATCATGATCCGGCCTGGTTTACCGACAACACGCCCAAGCGCTTTGAGGCCTATGGCTGGCAGGTGCTGCCCGGGGTTGATGGTCACGACCCGGATTCGATCAAGGCGGCGATTGAAGTGGCGCGGCTGGAAACGGAAAAGCCGACACTGATCTGCTGCAAGACCATCATCGGTTTCGGCTCGCCCAACAAGCAGGGCAAGGAGGACTGCCACGGTGCGCCGCTGGGGGTTGAGGAAGTGCAGCTGACCCGCGATAAGCTGGGTTGGAATCACCCTCCGTTTCAGGTCCCCGAAGATATTCGTGCCGACTGGAATGCCCGCGAAAAAGGCGCGGCCGCACAAGCGGGCTGGGCGAAAAAATTTGCAGCCTATCGCAGAGCCGAGCCGGAACTTGCGACAGAGTTTGAGCGCAGGATGAACGCCGAACTGCCAAAAGATTTCAGCGCCAAGGCTGACCAGTACATCCGCGAAAGGCAGCAGGCGATGGAGAAAGTTGCCAGCCGCAAATCATCGCAGAACTGCCTCAATGCCTATGGCCCGCTACTGCCTGAACTGATTGGCGGCTCTGCCGATCTCGCGGCCTCAAATTTAACCCTCTGGTCCGGCAGCAAGGGTGTTTCCGCTGATGATGCCAGCGGCAATTACATTTACTACGGCGTGCGCGAATTCGGTATGAGCGCCATAATGAATGGCATTGCACTTCACGGCGGCTTTATCAACTATGGCGCCACCTTTCTGGTATTTATGGAATACGCTCGCAATGCCGTTCGCATGGCTGCATTGATGGGACAACAGAGTATTTTTGTCTACACCCATGACTCTATCGGTCTGGGTGAGGACGGGCCAACCCACCAGCCGGTAGAACAGCTGACAGCCCTGCGCTCAACGCCAAACCTCAATACCTGGCGGCCCTGTGACGACATCGAATCGGCCGTTTGCTGGAAGCACGCCATTGAGCACAGAACCGGCCCCAGTGCGCTGGTATTCAGTCGCCAGGGGCTCGCTGCCCAGCCCCGCTCAGAGCAGCAGCTGGCCAATATTGCCCGCGGTGGCTATGTGCTGAGAGGCTGTGATAACCCCCAGGCGCTGCTGATTGCTACCGGTTCAGAAGTCGAGTTGGCAATGACTGCCGCCTGCGAACTCGCGGAAGAAGGTATAGAGGTACAGGTGGTTTCCATGCCCTGTGCTGAAATCTTCGCGGCACAGGAGCCGGCTTATCGTGAATCGGTTCTGCCAAGCACTGTTCGCGCCCGCGTTGCCGTCGAAGCCGCCCATGCGGATTACTGGTACAAGTATGTCGGCCTCGACGGGCGCGTCATCGGCATGACCAGTTTCGGTGCATCGGCCCCGGGCGGCGAGTTGATGATGCACTTCGGCTTTACCGTTGAAAATGTGGTCTCAGCGGTAAAAGCCCAGCTTTAACGCGGTTGAAACAGATAGTGCTAGAGCCAGGCGAGGAACCGGTTCGGGTAGCGATCAACGGCTACGGGCGCATCGGTCGCTCGGTGCTGCGTGCGCTCTATGAGGCGGGTGGTAAAGAGCGGCTGAAAATAGTCGCCATTAATGAGCTGGCTGACTGCAAGACCATTGCCCATCTCACCAAATATGACTCCACTCACGGCCGCTTCCCCGGCGAGGTAGGGGTCAGCAATGATGTGCTGACGATCAATGGCGATGAGATCAGGGTTTTCCATGATCGGGAGATTTCCTGCCTTCCCTGGGGCAACCTGGATATCGACCTGGTGCTGGAGTGCAGCGGTCGCATGAGCAACCGGCGCTTGGCCGAACAGCACCTTGCCGCCGGGGCAAAAAAAGTCCTTTTCTCAAACCCGGCGGAGGCTGACGTTGATGCCACTGTAGTGTATGGCGTCAATCACCAGTGCCTGACCGGGGCTGAAACAATCATCTCCAATGCCTCCTGCTCCACCAACTGTGTGGTTCCCGTGATCGTGGAACTGCAGCGGGCCTTCGGGGTCGAGAATGGCGTTATCACCACCATCCATTCGGCCATGAATGACCAGCCGGTGATAGATGCCTATCATCACACCGATCTGCGTAAAACCCGCGCAGCCATGCAGTCGATCATTCCCGTCGATACCGGTCTGGCGAGGGGGATTGACCGCCTG